>JAAYPD010000260.1 GCA_012520015.1 Methanomicrobiales archaeon | reverse complement strand
CGATGTGTTCCCGTCACCAAAGTCCCATAACCTGGCATCTGCAAACCCGTAGCTGACATCGTAAAAATGTACCCTGAGAGGCGCATCCCCTTCAGTCCGGTCAGATGTAAAATCTGCTGCAAGTGTTGAGATGACAAACTCGTCATACGAAGGATGACACCCTCTGGTAAAACCTGGCGGAGAGGGAAGCATTGATGGTTTTAATGTGTAAGCAGCATGCACCATGGTGCACATCATTATCATGATTATAAAAAACCCGAGTAGGTATCTCCACCTGGATGATGTCATAGTTTAATTCCTGAGGTATAGGTAAAGGACTTCATAAAGTTTACAATTGCGCCACTCACCATCGAGTGGTCACGCCATTCATTCCTTGCTGATTCATTCTCTGCCGTTCCCGTTCCTTCAAGGATAAAACCCCTGAAATCTGTCATCACCGTACCGATGGCAGCATCAGTCCCGTTGACTGGAGCAATGCTGACCATGTACTCGATCCCGGCCGGGGCACCATCCCCGGAAGTTGCACGAATTTTCAGCTTTGATTCCATGGCAAGGGACTTCATGTTTAAAAGGCTCGTTTTTCCACTCACATGGTCGTCAAAAGCAGGTGATGAGGCATAGTGATCTGCTGATACGAGAGTCGGGATTATTGTTATAAAAAATATTGCGAAGATGATAACGCGAACCTGCGCCATGGTATTCACGCCCACAGGTTAGTCAGCGTGTCCTAATATGTTTCCTCAAAGAGGTTTTAAGTTGGGGAAAGTCCAGAAGTCACCATAAATGATTTCCCAAAGGTGAAAATCTGTCCATCAACTGTTGTTTTGTCATTCATCGTCTTGGTTGAGGCAAATTCCGTGATATTGGTCGGTGCACCTTCTTCATTGCTCATCGCAAATTCTGTACTTGCTGTTCCGGCTGCATAGGGTATGCCTGATGACATATCAGGATGAATGCCGATGAGATAACGAAGCTCGGCAGGTATTGTATTATCGGTTCCGACTGATCGGGCCCTGGCCATAGTTGCTATCTGCCCTGTGGTCATCTCAACAGCAGATGCCCCTTTATAGTAACTATTGAATCCGCCGACATAATCGCCAATGATCTCAGCAACAAGAGGGTTCCGAACGTTTTTTTCCATACGGGAGTAATTACCGGAGGTGAACATCTCAAGCGAATCTGATGAAGCCATCTTACTTCCGATCTCAGGATCAGTGAGATAGGTTGAGACTATCTTTGAGTCAACATTGAAAGCTCCTTTCTGCTGTGGACCCTCATCAATCTTCAGACCCTTGCTCTGCGCAAGATATCCCCCGTTAGTGGCCATATCGCTCTTGTATATGACTGACGACACCCTTTCGCCATCATAAAGGAACCCGCCTTCATGACCTCCATGACTGCTTGTTTCAAGCTGGTACATCTGGTGGGAGGACATTGATCCAATTACTTCAAGGTACGTCTCAGATGGTATCTGCCTGTTTGTCGTATTTGTCCCGTTTGGAAGTATATCTGCCGTTGTAACGGCAACAAACGATAAAAACAGGCACATACATAATAACGCAGAAGTTTTCTTATTCATGGACGACACCGGCATTGTCTTCATAGTTATTGGAATGAGTACTATAGAACATTGACGGAAAAAGAAGACGCCCAGATCGGAATTCGAATCCGAGTCGTCGGCGTGACAGGCCGACATGATAGGCCCCTACACTATCTGGGCTGGGCATATCCCGCATCCCGGATTTGAACCGGGGACATCGCGGTAGCTGCGCTCTTGCCTCAAACGGCAAATCAGTCTACAGCCGCGCACTCTACCAGTCTGAGTTAAGGCGGGAATGTGCTCTATAAGGTGGTTAACACTATCATATATAGTTATCTATATTATCACATGATCACTGATCTTCTTATTTCCCATTGTATCCCTTGAAAAGCCCTTACCGAAAAAGCTCTATTACAAGTCAAACGGAATATATAATCACAGGTAAGTCTTCATGACGGGAGTTCCAGATATTCTTTGGCTTGAGGAGATCCGTAAAGAGGATATCCCATCAGTTGGCGGAAAAGGTGCCTCACTTGGGGAGATGGCCTCTATAGGGCTCCCAGTTCCTCCGGCTTTTGTCGTTACCAGTCAGGCATTCAGACGGTTTTTAATCAGGACAGGACTTGAAGAACCTTTATATTCAATCCTGGAATCACTGGATGTCGATGATAATGATGCGCTTGAATCTGCGGCAAAAAAGGCCAAGGATCTGATTCATGAGGCAAAGATGCCTGATGACCTTAAGAGTGAAATCAGGATCGCATACGAGAAACTCTCCAGGACAGGTGACATCGTCGCTGCCCGGTCGAGCGCAACAGCAGAAGATCTGCCTGATGCAAGTTTTGCAGGACAGCAGGAGACTGTTCTAAATATAAAAGGGATTGACAACCTTTTAAAGGCAGTTCAGGTCTGCTGGGCATCGCTTTACGGTGCAAGGGCAATTTACTACCGGGTAAAACAGGGTTTTGATCATCATTCGGTGAACATTGCAGTAGTGGTTCAGCAGCTCATCCCTTCAGAGAAGGCAGGGGTCATGTTTACTTCCCACCCGGTTACCGGAGAATCGCTTTCCATCATCGAAGGGTCCTGGGGTCTTGGTGAATCTGTTGTGTCTGGGACTGTTTCTCCTGATAATTATGTCTTTGATCGCAGGCTTGAACGGATCACAGACCGGCTCATCTCTTTGAAAAACGTTGAGATCGTTGCTGATGGCAACTATGGAACCATCACCCGGGAAGTGGAGAAGTCACGACAGGAACAGCAGGTGCTATCGGATGACGAGGTTAGGAGGCTTGCAACCTATGGCATTGTATCTGAGGAGCATTACGGTGTTCCACAGGACATGGAATGGGGAATTGTCGGGGATAAGATTTACATACTTCAGTCCCGACCGGTTACTACAATCAAAGGTCCGGCTGCTGTTAAGAAAGATACGAAAGCAGGTTCCGCAGAAACTGTCATCTTACAGGGGCAGGGCGCGTCCCCCGGGATTGCCTGTGGTCCGGTCATAATTGTCGATGATGTCAGGGATATCGGGAAGGTAAAAGAAGGAGATATAATGGTCACCCGGATGACCAACCCTGACATGGTCCCTGCAATGCGCAAGGTTGCAGGCATTGTAACAGATGAGGGAGGTATGACTTGTCATGCGGCCATCGTCTCCCGTGAACTTGGAACACCGGCTGTTGTAGGCACAAGAAAGGCCACGCAGGTCCTGACCGACGGACAGGTGATTAGTGTTGACGGAGAAAAAGGTCTCATCTATGACGGGGTCATCGCGCAGGCGGCACCAGAGCCAGGGGCTGCCCAGGTCCAGGCTTCCTTCGCGCCTTCAAAGATCATCACCGCAACATCGGTTAAGGTCAATGTTTCAATGCCAGAGGCGGCAGGTCGTGCAGCTGCAACAGGCGCTGACGGCGTTGGACTTCTCAGGATTGAGCACCTCATTCTTGGTCTTAATAAAACACCTGAATGGTATATCCGGAACCAGCGGGAAGAAGATTTCATCTCTGAACTGATGGGTGGTATTAAAGTTGTTCTTGATGCATTTCCAGGAAAACCTGTCTGGGTCAGGACCCTTGACGCACCCACAGATGAGTTCAGGAATATGCAGGGTGGAGAGACCGAACCAATAGAGCATAACCCAATGCTTGGTTGGAGGGGTATCAGGCGTGACCTTCAGCGTCCTGCCCAGTTCAAACTTCAGATTGATACCTTTAAACGGCTCTGGGATCTTGGCTATGATAATCTTGGGATAATGTTCCCGATGGTATCACATCCACGTGAATTTATCCAGGCAAAGGAACTCTTCAGGCAGGCTGGCGTTGACGTAGAGAACGTGGACCTTGGTGTCATGATAGAGATTCCTGCAAGTGTAGTCCTTATTGAGGATTTCATAAAAGCGGGAATTAAATTTGCATCTTTTGGAACCAATGACCTGATCCAGTACACCATCGCTATCGACAGGAACAATGAGAATGTGACAGACATGTACTGGCCACGGCATCCGGCTGTCCTTGCCCTGATCGATCATGCCATCCAGGCCTGCAGGAAAGGCGGGGTTGAGATCTCAATCTGCGGTCAGGCTGGCAGTGATCCTGACATGGTCACCTGGCTTGTTGAACATGGTATCACCAGTGTTTCATCCAACATAGATGCAATCGCAAAGATCCGTGAGACTGTGGCAAGGACAGAGCAGCGGATCATCCTTGATGCGGCGAGAAGACCATATGGATGCTGAAGGTCTGTCAGCCGACGAACTCTTCTGTTTTTTAAAGGCAAAACGAAAAGAGGATTATTCTTATTCCAATATCCTCTCGTCCATGTGCACATCGCCTCATCCGGTGGCAGTAGAGGCCCACAACCTCTTTATGGAGACAAATCTTGGCGACCCAGGGTTGTTTCCAGGGACTGCGGATCTTGAGGACCGGCTTATCAGGTGGTTTGCAGATCTTTACAATGAACCATCTGCCGGAGGGTGCACAACATCCGGGGGGACTGAATCAAATATCCAGGTGCTCAGGTTTTGTAAAAAGACAAAAAACGTAGAGAACCCAAATATCATCGTTCCTGCATCGGCCCATTTCTCTTTTGAGAAGGCCTGCGGGATGATGGATATTGAGATGCGGATTGCCCCGGTGGATGAAGAGTTCAGGATGCGGACCGATGCAGCAGGAGAACTCATTGATAAAAACACCTGCTGCATCATCGGTGTAGCAGGAACCACAGAGTATGGAGTTACCGATCCCATCCCAGCCCTTGGAAAAATTGCCGGCCAGGAAGGAATACACCTTCATGTCGATGCGGCATTTGGCGGTTATGTGTTGCCCTTCATTGAAAACGCACCAGCCTTTGATTTCTCTGTTCCTGAGGTAGGGTCTATCTCGGTTGATCCACATAAGATGGGAATGAGTACAATCCCGTCCGGTATCCTGATGGTCAGGGATGAGAAGGTCTTTTGTAACCTTCTCGTAGAGACGCCCTACCTCACAACAAAGCAGGCATACAGCCTTACCGGAACCAGGCCTGGTGCATCGGTTGCCGCGGCATATGCTGTCATGGCTTACATGGGGAGAAGAGGGATGAAAGCCCTTGTATCTGGCTGCATGGAAAATACAAGGCGTGTGATTGAAGGGATGGAAGCATTTGGTGTTCAGAGAAGAGTGACGCCTGATGTCAATGTTGCAACTTTTGAGCATGTCAGTGTCCCATCCCCATGGATCGTTTCTTACACGAGAAGAGGAGATCTGCGGATAGTATGCATGCCCCATGTTAACAGGGATGTGGTAGAAGCCTTCCTTTCAGATTTTGGAGAGTCACATGTACCCGATATTAACTAATTCACTTGTCACCTGCCCGATTCTAAAAATGGGTGATTATAACTATTTTATTCACCCGATCACCGACGGAATACCAGATATTGATCCAGGTCTTCTAAGAGAGATTGCAACAGGTCTTATCCGGCTTTTAAATCTGGAAGATGTGAAATATATCGTCACTGCCGAGGCCATGGGAATACCTGTGGCAACTGCCCTGTCCCTGATGACTGACATTCCTGTTAACATCATCAGGAAACGAAAGTACAGCCTCCCGGGCGAATGTGATGTCTGCCAGGTCACAGGTTACTCCAAAGGCGGGATGTACATAAACGGAATTAAACCTGGTGACAGGGTCGTCATTGTTGATGACGTGATCAGCACTGGCGGGACCATGAACGGAATCATCGAAGCATTGCAGAGCATAGGTGCAGAGATAGTGGATATAGGCTTTGTGATCAGGAAAGGAGACCCTGTGTTAAAGCTTCCGTATTCTTATCTTGTCTCCATTGAAGTAACCGACCTGGTGAGGGTTATTGATAAGTGTTCCTGACCTTCACAGGCGGCTTACTGCACTAAACTGTCGCACTGTCGCAATCCAGGCACCGGAGGGGTTAAAGCGTCTCCTTCCAAGGCTTGCAGATGATCTGCACCGTCTTGGCTATGAAGTGATTATAAGTGGCGATCCCTGTTATGGTGCATGTGATCTTGACCTTGATGCCAGGGACCAGGCCGACATACTTGTCCATATCGGTCATACGCCGGTAGATGGAACAGAACGGGTCATCTATGAGACCTGGCCTGTTGATGGCGATATCTCGGTAATAAAAGAGGTCATTCCCCGCCTTACAGGAAAAGAGGCAGGACTTGTAACAACTGTCCAGCATATTCACCTCCTTTCACAGGCTGCAAGCTTGTTGCTTGATGAAGGAATCAAACCCATCATAGCAGGCCCGTCACCACGAACGCCATGCAGGGGCCAGGTGCTTGGATGTTCTTTTGAAGCAGCCAGGAGGACCGGGGCTCAAGAGATCATCTTCCTTGGAACAGGACTTTTTCATCCTATTGGAATTAAGCTTGCAACCGGTGCACGGGTATTTGCATGTGATCCAGTCACCGGAAATATAGAAGAGCCCGACTCTGACAGACTGCTCAGGGTAAGGTTCGGACTTATCCAGAAAGCCCGGGAAGCCGATTCTTATGGCATCATCGTCTCATCCAAGACCGGCCAGTGCAGGTCACAGCTTGCAGACCGGCTCTGTAGTCTTTCTGATAAGGCATACAAGGTAGTGCTTGGAGAAGTAACTCCTGATCAGCTGTTAAACCTCGGGTTTCCCTGCTATGTTAACACCGCATGCCCACGCCTTGCCTATGATGACCAGGTCAGGTTTCCTGCACCGGTCCTGACGCCAGGAGAGTTTGAGATATTATGTGGTGTCAGGGATTTTGACCATTATGAAGTGGACGAGATAATATGAAGCTAAGGCAGCTGGAGATGCTCCTTGAACGGGTATCAGGTTTTGGTAACCCCTCAGCAGAGAGGGAACAGTACCAGACACCTGCGCCTCTTGCCGCAAGACTTGTTCACATGGCTATGATGGCCGGAGATATCACTGGCCGTAGTGTGCTGGACCTTGGATCAGGCACCGGTATCCTGGCAATAGGTGCCGCCCTGCTTGGTGCAAGGGTGACTGCAGTAGAGGTTGATATTGAGGCTGTCAGTATAGCAGAAACAAATGCCAGTTCCCTTGGATGCGATATTCAATTTATCAGGACCGATGTTGCCAGTAAGGAGGCCATGGAGCTTATCCCTGAATGTGACACGGTTATCATGAACCCTCCTTTCGGGGCCCAGGCCGAGCATGCAGACCGTCCTTTCCTTGACATGGCCTTAAATAAAGCAGGCACTATTTATGGGATTTTTAATGCAGGATCCAGGTCTTTCATCGCCGGATATATCAGGGACAGGGGCGAGATTGTGGGAGAGGTTCAGGCAGGCCTTGCAATTCCAAGGACATTCTGGTTTCATTCCAGGGACAGGCACGAGATCCCGGTGGAGATATACGTGATAAAGCGGTTTAAAAAAGTGAAATAGTGCAGGAAAGCCCTGCACCAGTTGTTTTATTAATCCTTGACAAGGATGAATCCTATTCCGGCAAGCATGATTCCTGCAAGCAGGGCCACGATACCTATTGCTCCCTTGATGACATCGATTACGTCAGGCAGGAAATACCAGATGCCATAAGCCCCACCAATAACAAGCAGGATACCTACGATTAACATTCCAAGTCCCATTTTATCCATTTAAATTATCCTCCAGTCTGAATTACAATACAGGTTTGCTTTAAAGATATTTATATTCCTTTCAAAATTATTCTTCAGAACCAGTCGCCATTGGGTTATCCTTAAAAGCCTGGCATAATATCCGCACTGCAAATGACTGGTAATTCATTGGGTAATGCCATGGAGAACCAGCTTAATGGCCTTCATCTCTACCCTGGGTACTCGGCAGTCAAAAGCACATCAAGT
>JAAYPD010000259.1 GCA_012520015.1 Methanomicrobiales archaeon | reverse complement strand
GGCAGCATCCATATGTAAAAGCGATCGTCACCGGCCCTTCCACCATCGCGTACGGTCTTCGTCTTCAGACACGCCTGTACAGGAACAAGGATGAGCTGGTACCAGATATTGCATCAGCCCTTGCTGTAGAGGCACAGGGTCTTTCAAAGACCGGGGCTGTAATGCTTCAGATAGATGAACCCATACTCTCGACCGGGGCGGCCAATATTGATGTGGCGAAGAAGGCTGTTGCCACCATTGCAGAGTCGGTCTCAATCCCTGTCTGCCTGCATGCATGCGGGAACATCGCACATATCATTGATGACCTGCTTGCAATGCCGATTGATATACTTGACTTTGAAGGGTGCGTAAATCCCGAAAACCTGGCTTCATTCTCTGGAAAAGAGCTGAAAGACCGTTATATCGGTTATGGGATCGTTGACTCTTCTTCTCCGGTGCTCGAACCGGCTGATATTGTAAGACAAAGACTTTGGAAAGGGATTGATATACTTGGACCTGAGAGGATTCTGCCTGACCCTGACTGCGGTCTTCGCATGCATACACCTGAAAGTGCTTATGCCAAACTTGCCAGGCTTTGCGGGGTTGTTGAAGAAGTAAGGCAGGAACTTGGGGGAGCTGTAAAAAACCTGTGAAAACAATGATTGCATCCGGACACATACCATGTAGGTAACCTGATGGCACCTGGCACTCCTTCACTGAACGGAAAAGAACTGCTTGCGGCAGTATTATTCATCTCATCGGTCTTTGTCCTTGGTCTTAAGCTGATGAACCCGACTCCGCTTGTGATCTGGTACACTGGTGAGGATTATATCATCCAGACCGAGAGGATAGGGGACATTTACTCAGCGACGGATGTGATCGTGCTCATCGTTGCCTCGCTCTTTTTATGTGGCAGTGGTCTATATCTCCTGCTCTATGAACAGATACATCCTGCAACGGTCCCGCTGACCCAGGGGGCACCACCTGTGCCGTTCCAGGAGACACAAGCATTTTCACCACTGGAAGAGAGAAAACGCAGGTGGGAGAATGTTCTTCCTACCCTGAAAGAGGATCAGCAGCTCATCTACCAGACCATTCTGGATGCAGACGGGATGATACCACAGAGCGATATTGTTGAGAAGACAGGTCTTTCAAAGTCCAATGTCAGCCGGTCTCTTGACATGCTTGAGAGCATGGGATTTATTGAGAAGAGAAGAAGAGGAATGGGAAATCTCATCCTGCTAAAATGAGGGTAACATGGATAAAAACCGGGTAGTTATCCTTACTGTGCTCCTTGTCTTTGGTATATCTCTTGCCCTGACAGGTGATTTTCTCATGGGGATCAGGGCTCCTGTCAGGGAACAGAGCACACTTTTGGAAAACTACCTTATCATGCAGGCAATGGCCGGGAAAAATGCATCATATGCCAACCAGACATACATGATTGGAAGCTCCGGGATAGTGGTAAGTTTCAACGACATCCTCAATATTCGTGAAAGCCCGGTTCACGAGACAAAAGGGGTGGTTAATGCAACCGCACCATTAACCCTTTCCAGGGGCTCTACGAACATAATGAGTCCCTGAGATCTTTTCTGAGAAGTTTCCATCCGCCAACCCTTGGCAGCTGGTTAAGGATAATGAGCCTGCGTGGAATCTTGTATCCTGCCAGGAATTCACGACACCATTCTGACAGTTCATCAAGTGTCAGGTTTTCGTTTTTGTCCCGGAGCACAACTGCAGCGGCCGGGATCTCACTTTTTTCTTCATCAGGGCAGCCGAATATTGCAACATCTGCAATCTTTGGATGATTTATCAGGACATTCTCAACCTCGGTAGGGTATACCTTCCATCCTGACATGATTATCATGTCTTTTTTCCGGTCGGTGATGACAAGCATGCCATGTGAATCGATGTACCCGATATCACCGGTAAGGAACCATCCATCTTCCAGGAATACCTCTTTTGTCTCTTCAGGCATATTCCAGTATCCTAATGCCAGTCCAGGGCCCCTGAGCGCTATCTCACCGGCTTTTGGCGACTCAAGTTCATGCGATGGATCGGCGGTATCGACGATTTTTACCTCTGCATACCCGGCTGGTTTTCCAACGCTGTTATAATCATCAGCAGCCAGGTAATCTTCAGGGCGGATCACGGTCCCACACCCAAGGACAATCGTCTCTGAAAGGCCATATGCATTGATAACCGGAATTTTGAACCTTTCATTGAACTTTTTCCAGGTAGGGGAATGCATTGGTCCTCCACCGCTGATGATGCAACGGACAGATGAGAATTTGTCCTCGGTTCCTGGTGGTGTTTCGGTCAGGGCATGAATGACAGGAGGCATCCCTGCAAGGACTGTTATCCTGTAATCCCTTGTGAGGTTAATGTACTCTTCAGGGCTGTACCGTTCCATTATCACGAAGGTTCCGCCGGCACGAAGAACAGACAGCCCCCATGAGATCCCTACATGGGCCATCGGGTATATGCCAAGGTAGATATCATCGCTGGTTAGCATGAGGGCTTCTTCTTCTGCCTGTAATGCCGCAAGCCACCCGTCATGTGTGAGCATGGCCCCTTTAGGCCTGCCAGTGGTCCCTGAGGTATATTGTATCTGGCAGACCTTTCCAGGAGGGCATGGCACCGGACGGGCCGGAGAATGAGAGCCTGCAAGCCTCTCCCAGGAGTTTGCCCCTTCCCCTCCGACCTCAAGGATGTGCATGATCGAAGGGGAGAGATCTTTCACAGCCCTTGTGATACCTTGTGAACCGGCGGAGGAGATGAGAAGTTTTGCACCTGAATCACAGACTGCATAGGCAAGTTCCTCCTTTCTGTAAACGATATTTGTCGGGACAACCACAAATCCTGCACGCCATAAGGCAAAATAGCTTATCAGGTACTCTGGTGAACTGTCAAGGTACAGGACAGCCCGGTCGCCTGGAGAGAGGCCAAGCCCTGGAAATGCAGCGGCAAGTGAGCCGCTCATTTGGTAAAGATCAGCATAGGTATAGGCCCGGTTTGTCCGGGGATGAATGAGTGCCGTTTTTTCCGGAAACCGGAGCATATGATTGTCAAGAAAGGTGGATACATTAAACATGACCTGGTTCTCTCACTTGTAAATGTTCTGTACCTATGTGCACCTGATAACCATAACTTCTTACAAAAGACAAAAGAGAAGGAGGGAGGGATTACTGGTACTCCGGGGGTTCGGCTTTTTTCTGCATACCTCCTTTGAAATGGATTTTTACCCGCTCATATGACTCACGAAGCCTCTGGTTCATGGTAGGATGGACTTTTTCAAGAGCATGTTCAAAGTGGACTTTATTAACCGAGCTCATCTGATCCCGCATGGCAAATATGGCTGCTTCACGGCACAGGCCTTCAAGGTCAGCCCCTACGTATCCGTCAGTTTTTGTGGAGATGTCGCCAAACAACTTGTCCAGTACCGGGTCTTCGATAGTAATCCGGAGTTTTTCAAGGATCTCAACCAGCATTTTGCGGCGCCCGGACCTGCTTATTGTTCCCATTGATGGCGTAACAGACCTGATATGCTGCATAAGCTCAGGGCCAGATGAACTGGTCCCGCCTGGAAGTGACCCTGCAAGTATCTCAAAATCATCCTCTGTAAAGTTACGGGTCTCATCTACGAGTGACTCAAGTGCAGAACCTTCTATGGGAATCAGTTTTGAGTGAATTTTTAGTACTTCAATACGGTCTGTGGTCCCTGGTTCACCTATGTAGATTAACCGGTCAAACCTTCCTGATCTTAAAAGGGCAGGATCAACTATGTCAGGACGGTTGGTGGCGCCCATCACGACAACGTCCTTTAGGTCCACAAGTCCGTCCATCTCGGTCAGGAACTGGTTTAGCACGCTCTCCATCGTATGGCTGTCACCGGCAGTTCCCCGCACCGGGGTGAGTGCATCAAGTTCGTCAAAGAAGATGATAGCCGGCGCAACCTGTCTTGCTTTCTTGAAAACTTCCCTGACCGCACGTTCTGACTCACCAACCCACTTTGACAGGAGCTGCGGGCCGCGAATGGCTATAAAGTTAGCACCTGACTCATTGGCAACGGCTTTTGCAAGCAGGGTCTTTCCTGTTCCCGGAGGACCATAAAGCAGTACGCCACGGGGCGACTGGATCCCAAGTTCCTCGTACTTCTCCTTTCTTGTCAGGGGGTACTCAACCGCCTCCCTAATCTCTTCTATGGGATCAGACAGCCCTCCTACATCTCCCCACCTTACATGGGAGACCTCCAGCATAACTTCACGCATTCCAGACGGGGTAATCTCGCGAAGAGCCTGGTTAAAGTCCTTTCTGTTAACGACCATGGTCTCAAGGACTTCATCAGGTATGACCTCCTCGTCAAGGTTGATATGAGGCAGGTACCGGCGAAGCGCCCTGATAGCGGCTTCACGGGAAAGGGCTGCAATATCAGCACCAGTATAACCATGGGTCCTCTCAGCCATCTCTTCAAGGCTGACGTCCTCAAAGAGTGGCATTCCCCTTGTGTGAATCTTTAAAATTTCTATCCTGTCAGGGTTTGAAGGAACGCCAATCTCGATCTCGCGGTCAAATCTGCCAGGTCTTCTCAGGGCAGGATCAATGGCATCAATCCGGTTTGTTGCACCGATGACAACGACCTGTCCTCTCTCCTCAAGACCGTCCATCATGGTAAGGAGCTGCGCTACCACGCGCCTTTCCACTTCACCGGTGACTTCCTCCCTTTTTGGTGTTATTGAGTCAAGTTCATCGATGAAGATGATGGATGGTGCATTTTCCGCAGCCTCTTCAAATACCTCCCTAAGACGCTGTTCGCTCTCCCCGTAATACTTGGAGATTACTTCAGGACCGGCAATAGGGATGAAATGGGCCCCTGACTCATTTGCAACCGCCTTGGCGATGAGTGTCTTACCGGTGCCCGGAGGCCCGAAGAGCAGCACACCCTTTGGCGGTTCAATTCCAAGACGCCTGAACAGCTCAGGATGGCGCATCGGAAGCTCGATGGTCTCACGAAGCCTTTGAAGCTCGTCACGCAGACCACCGATGTCCTCGTAGGTTATCTGGCTTATACCTTCAAAACCGCTGATTGGGCTGTCTGATATGATAACCTCTGTCTGCTGGCTGATGATGACCGCTTCTGGCGGATCAAGTTCAATCACCTTGTAAGCGATCATCTGTGGCTGGACAAATGGCATTCCAATGGATATTGGGACCGAATCACCAACTGCCACAGGATAATCCATCAGGTTATGGTGAATCGTTGATGGTTCTGCCATCGGAAAATTCTTTGGAAGGTCTTCCGGAGGTGCCAGCACGACCACCTGGGCGGGAATCGTCTCTTCCACCCTGGTTATCCTGACTGTGTCTCCAATCGATACATTTGCGTTCATCCGGGTGAAATTATCAATTC
>JAAYPD010000258.1 GCA_012520015.1 Methanomicrobiales archaeon | reverse complement strand
TGAAGATGGTCGTTTCATCGGCATGCTCTCCAGAAACTCATTTCTTGAAGATGTACACAAGTCCGTGATCCTCGTGGATCACAATGAATATGCCCAGGCAGTTGAAGGGATAGAGACTGCAGAGATAGTAGAGATCATAGATCATCACCGGCTTGGAACAATTGCAACACTACAGCCTATCAGGTTCAGGAATGAACCGGTCGGTTCAACTTCAACGATAATCACGATGAGGTACAGGGAAGAACAGGTAGTGCCTGATAAAGCCATGGCAACCCTGCTGCTTGCTGGCATCCTGTCCGATACTCTTGTTCTGAAGATGTCAACAACGACAGATCGTGACCGGGAAGCAGTCTCCTATCTCTCCGGGATAGCTCAGATTGAACCTGAAGAATTTGGAAGTGAACTCATAAATAAAGGAATGAACCTTGATGGAGTTCCGATAGAAGAACTCATCGTAAGAGATATCAAGGAATTTTCACTTCAGGACAGGACTGTGTCCATTGCGCAGATCATGACTGGTTCACGCGATTTTGCTGATTCGAGTGCGAAAGAGATCCAGGAAGCTCTGTCACGTTACCAGGCCGGTAATGGGAATGACATGAGTATCGTTTGAGTAACCGATGTAATCGGGCAGAGATCCTTCCTGTTTGCATCCGGCGACCATGGTCTTTTGTCAAAACTGGGCTACCTTGATCAGCCGGTCGTTCTTGAAGGTGTCATGTCAAGGAAAAAGGACTTCTTTCCTTCATTTGGTCAACGGTTCAGGCAGGTTGTCCAGGTCTGATACTCTATCTTTTTCTCCAGTTCTCAGCTGCCCTGATGATTGCGTCGGAAAGCTGGCCTGAGAACCAGCAATGTGTATAACATCCTACCGTTTCGTGAACGTACATGCCATCCTGGCCATCACTGATGCCTTTTCCCCTGGTAAGGCTTATGGCATATCTGGCATCCCTGGATGGAGTGACCGTTGAGTAATGAAATTCATGCCCTTTTATTTCAACTCCTTCTGGCGTCAGGGACGTGCCTCCAAGGGTTCTTCCTTCACAATATCCAAGAGCCTGAAACCTTTGTGCCATCTCTGTGCTTCCAGGAAGAACGCCAGTCCAGCGGTATGATCTCTCCCCTGAAAGACCTTCTGTCAGGTACAGCAGTCCTCCACATTCACCAAAGACGGGAAGGCCGTCGTCACAGGCAGAACGTATCTCATCTCTTGCCGGTCCTGTCTCAAGCATCTCTGCATGAAGCTCAGGGTATCCTCCGCCAAGATAGATAGCGTCCACGTCAGGCTTGTGATCCTGCATCGGGCTGAAGTACACAAGTTTTGCTCCTGACCGTTCCAGCATCTCAAGGTTATGCTGGTAATAAAAGCAGAAGGCCGGGTCTTTTGCAACTCCTATAGTAACCTTGCAGGAAAGGGTGCTCTCTTTATGTAAATGCACATTAATCGGGGGGGCGGAAGATGCAACCCTGATGATCTCTGAAATCTCGCAAGATTCCTCAATCAATGTGACAGGTTCGTCGGTCGTCTTCTCTTCACCCATAATCAGCCCAAGGTGACGGCTCATGGTATGAAATGAAGTATCTTTAGGAACAAAACCGAACTGTGGGATATCTGCGCCTGCCCTGAGAAGATCTGCATGCCTGGGGCTTCCAACCTTGTTGAGAATGACACCTGCCAGGGTAGAGTCAGGTTCGTAGTTTTTAAAACCTGATGCAATGGCATGAACACTGTTAGCCATTCCATAAACCGGTATCACAAGCAGGAGTGGCGACTTCAGGATTTTCGCTATATGTGCCGTGCTGCCATATGTTGAGTCAAGGCCATCATACATCCCCATGACTCCCTCGATTACTGCGATATCAGCTCCAGGGCAGGCGGAGAAAAAGGATTCAATTACTCCCTCCTCCCCGGACATCACGACATCAAGGTTTCTTGAAACTCTGCCACATATCCTGGTATGATGACTGGGGTCGATAAAATCCGGACCGATTTTAAAGGGTTGCACAACAAGCCCGCGTCTTTTAAGTGCCGCCATCAGGCCACGGGTGATCGTGGTCTTACCGCACCCGCTTTGAATTCCAGCAATAACAATTCTTGGAATGTTAAATTTTACCTGCTTTGCTTCCTGGTTTATCTGCATGTAAATATTAGAAGAAATCTGAGAGGGTGGTTCTTGATGGATCGACATCAGCCCAGTTCCATCCAATTGGTTCCAGAATCCGGGATATCGGTGACTTGATGGTCTTTTCAAGCATGAGCTCAAGATCAGGTTTGAATTCGTCAGGAACCTGGTCCCCGTATTCAAAGCAGAGGACATCAGTCTTTGGATAGTTCCCGTTCACGGATTTTATATATATCCTCTTTGGTTTGCTCCCTTTTCCAAAGTTTGTACCAAGATGCTCATTTGAATATGTGGCACCCCTGACATGGGCATCATCAGTTCCATAGTCTTTAAGCTCTTTACCAAGTCCTCCGGGTATACCTATCTCATCAAGGGAATATCCCCCGGAACGATAAGTCCTGATGATCTCACCAAGGTATTTTTTCATTTCAGGAAGGCCGGCACCCTGGAGGATCTTGTTCATGACCTCTTTCATTACTTTTCGCGTGAGCAATGGTGAGTCTGAACGTTTTGCTTCAAACCCTACCATGTCGATCTCATCTACCGATTTCCCTTCCTTCCAGATGAGGTTTCCTGCATATCTTTTCTTCCTGCCGCCCTGGAAGAACCTTCTATAGACTTTCTCGAACTTTATTGAGAAGTAATGCTTCTCTGCATGTAACTTTTCAAGGGCAAATGTGTTATAACTCTCATTTAATACCGCTTCTATCTCCCTGGCCTTTGTGATCGTCTCTTCAAGGGAGGTGGCAGGTATCTGGATCATGCATGAGTCGGTATCTCCGTAAATGACGTTATACCCCATATTCTCAATTGTACTCCTGGTATGTTCGATGATAGCCCGGCCAACAGAGGTGACGGCAGATCCAATCTCCCGGTCATAAAGTCTGAAACGTGAATAACCACTTACGCCATAGTATGTGTTCATGATGACCTTGATGACATTTTGCTGCATGTCATAGAGCTGGTACTCCTGAGAACCGAAAGGAAACTCATTTCGTTTATTCTTTTTCAGATCCCGTTCCTGAAGGAGTTCACTTATTATACTCCTTGTAAGCCCGTCAGGTTTCGAGTGAAATTTTATTCCATTTGGCGCCGTGAGATCTCCGTCAGGATCTTTCGTCTCTGGCGAGGCATTGATGGTCATCATAGCCATCGGGTAAAGGGACTTCAAATCAAGGACAACGACGTTCTCCTTTATTCCTGAACTTGGTTCAAAGACTGTAGCTCCTTCAAACTCATCACCAGGGTTGTAACTTTTAGACGGCAGTATGAACTTTCCATGAGCTTTCCGGAGAATATAGATGTCAATGACATTTGAAGAGTTTAAAGTCCTGTCAAGTGGACAACCAACATACCTTGCATCTCCTGGTAAAACTCGATGATATTGTTCTTCTGGTTTATCTTAACGCAGAGTTCCACATCCTTGAAGTTATACTCGACAAGTTCATGCGGAGCATCATTCCACATCCTGGCAGTCATTCCTGGCTGGTAATGGAATGCCTTGACATCACCTACTTCTCTCTCGCCTACCGCATCCAGGCGGTACGAGTCAAGCTTGGTTGACTGCATCTTTTTGTAACCGGCAAGAAGGTCAAAATCCCCCCTGCCCCTGACTCCTGTTCGATCACTCATCCCCGGAAGCCGTGCCAGGCTGTCAGGCGGCAGATTAAGGGCACGAATCCTGCCAAAGATGAATGGCAGATCAAAGTCAGTAAAGTTCCATCCTGAAAGGATATCCGGGTTATTTTGCCTGATGTATGAAGCAAAGTCAGTGAGCATGGACTTTTGATCGTCAAATATCCTGATGGTGTGATGGTCACCGCAAAAACAGCCATTAGGGAGTTCATTCCTGCAAAGGCTTTCAACATTAATTGATTTATCTGCGTTCTGGAGAAGAAAGGTCGTGTACTGGTTATCAAATGAGTCCCAGGCAGTAATGCAGATTATGCTGTCGCGTTCAGGGTTAGGGAGACCCCCTTTATCGTCTTCACATTCAATGTCAAGAAGGCAGTACCTGGATGGAGCATGAACATCTGCCGGTTTTACATCGGAGTATGGAAAAATGGATGCGCCCACCGGTACAGACACGCCGCCTGTAATCCCTGCATCTATGAGGTACCTGGTAGCGAAAGGAATGTCAGCTTCAAAATGTGTATAACCTGCCCTGACATCCCTGACATCGGTGGGTCTGTGTGTATATATTCTGAGCAGGTCCTCTCCATGTATGGAT
>JAAYPD010000257.1 GCA_012520015.1 Methanomicrobiales archaeon | reverse complement strand
GTCCTGAATTATTGCAGAGATCCACTCACCTATCTGTTTCATCTCGCTCTCTTTCATCCCCCTACTGGTCACAGCAGGAGTTCCGACACGAAGACCACTGGTGACAAACGGGCTCTTGGTCTCGTTTGGAATGGTATTCTTATTGACAGTTATCCCGGCATTTCCAAGAGCCTGCTCAGCTTCAAGACCGGTAATTCCAAAGTTTGTCAGATCAAGAAGACAGAGATGGTTGTCTGTTCCACCGGAAACAAGCCTTACATTGTTAGCTGACAGTGTTTCAGCAAGCGTTCGTGCGTTTTTAACTACCTGCTCTGAGTATTTTTTAAACCCACTTGTTGACGCTTCTTTGAAACATACGGCTTTTGCTGCAATAATATGCATAAGTGGACCTCCCTGCATACCAGGGAACACCGACTTGTCAATTGGTGCGGCAAATTCCTTATCACAGAGTATGAATCCTCCACGCGGGCCCCGGAGTGTTTTATGCGTGGTTGAGGTGGTAAATGTTGCCAGACCCACAGGGCTTGGATGAATGCCGGTTGCGCAAAGACCTGCAATGTGTGCGATATCAGCAAGGCAATAGGCCCCGACTTCTTCCGCAATCTCGGCAAAAGCTTTAAAATCTATCTCTCTTGGATAGGCACTGGCACCACAGACAATAATTTTTGGTTTCACTTTCTTTGCCATATCTGCAATGGCGCCATAATCCATCCGCTCAGTCTTTAAATCCACTCCGTACTGGTGAGATTCATAGATGATGCCTGAAAAGTTCACTGGGGAGCCATGGGAGAGGTGCCCGCCCTGGGAGAGGTTCATTGACAGGATTTTATCACCTGGTTTAAGGACGGTGAAGTAAACTGCCATGTTTGCCTGGCTTCCGGAATGTGGCTGAACATTAGCATGCTCTGCACCAAAAAGAGAACATGCCCTGTCCCTTGCCAGGTTTTCTGCCATGTCATGATATTCACACCCGCCATAGTACCTTTTACCCGGGTATCCTTCAGCGTACTTGTTTGTCATTATTGAGCCGGCAGCTTCAAGGACTGCCCTGCTCACAACGTTTTCAGAAGCAATAAGTTCAAGGCCGTTTACCTGACGACCGGTTTCTTTATCGATGATCGCTGCAATTTCTGGATCAGTCGTTTCCAGATAAGACATGTGCATACACATCTGGCACAAAAGGGTAATATGGTTTTGTAAATTGGTTTTGAAAAACGGGATTTTTTTTCATGAGTGCCTGCATGTAACAGATAAACAGAAAAATGAGAAGGGAAATATATATGTATTGGTATCAAAGATTATGTCAAACCTGTTTGACATGAAACTTCAGGGTTGTGACTAATGAGCGAAGAATGGCAAGGGACAAATAATCTTGATGAACGGATGCGTCTGCTTGAACGAAGAGTAGCAGACATGGAGGCGCTAATCAAAGGTCTGACTGATGAGATGCTGGATATGAAGGCGGTTGTGATGAAACTGAAAAAAGAACAACGTCCACCGCCTGTTATCCAGGCAGTAGCTCCACCTATCTCAAGAAGTAAAGTTGAACGTGAGACACCCGGACCAGAAGATGATGCTAAAGAGACAAAGGTGCCTCCAGCCAGGGACAAGATCACCCTGAAGATGCAGCCTGACGGTACACTTCAACCGGAAAAGGAATTTGGTGATGATATCATCATTGCTTCTGCACGTGATGCCAGGTCAAGGTATAAAGACCAGCACCAAAGAAGCGGTCATAACGACCTCATCATCGCAGAGGATAAAGAGCCGGCAGAAGAATAATAATCCTGAGAGACCGGAAATAATTCCCTTCCTTGCTTTGGTGTAAGGGTTTGCACATTACACAGCTTGAAATAGATAACTTCAAATCCTTCGGGAGAAAGACGAAAATTCCGTTTTTACCCGGCTTTACAGTTATTTCAGGACCGAACGGTTCAGGTAAAAGCAATATTATTGATAGTATCCTTTTTGTCCTTGCCCTTTCATCTTCCCGTCATCTGAGAGCTGAAAGGCTGACTGATCTTATTAACCTGAATACTGGTCGGAATATCGCTGAAGTAGAAATCACCTTCTCTGACGGGACACATATCAGGCGTCGTATCAAAAGGACTGATAACGCCTATTATAATTACCTGTACCTGAATGGCAGTCCATGCCGGCAGGGTGAGCTTCTTGATTTCCTTGCAGGTCATGGGATCGTGCCACATGGTTACAATGTGGTGATGCAGGGGGATATCAACCGC
>JAAYPD010000023.1 GCA_012520015.1 Methanomicrobiales archaeon | reverse complement strand
GAAAATAATTACAACCTTTGTGAACTTGGGCCGAGAAGCACTGGCAAATCCCATGTATACAAAGAGATATCCCCAAATTCAATCCTCATCTCCGGAGGACAAACCACCGTCGCAAACCTCTTTTACAACCTAAGCTTACGACAGGTCGGACTTGTCGGGCTCTGGGATGTCGTTGCTTTTGATGAAGTAGCCGGAATCAGGTTCAAGGACAAGGATGGCATCCAGATACTCAAGGATTACATGGCATCCGGTTCATTTGCCCGGGGAAAAGACCAGATCAATGCAAATGCCTCAATCGTATTTGTCGGAAACGTCAATGAAAGTATCCAGTCCTTACTCAAGACCGCCCATCTCTTTGCTCCGTTCCCTGATGCAATGAACAATGACAGTGCCTTTTTTGACCGGATACATTACTATCTCCCCGGTTGGGAAGTTCCCAAATTCAGACCTGAACACTTCACCATGCGGTATGGATTCATCGTGGATTACCTGGCCGAATACCTCCGTGAGATGAGGAAACGTTCGTTTGGTGACACTATCTTCAAATACTTCAGATTTGGCAGTAACCTGAACCAGCGTGACACCATAGCCATCAAGAAAACCTGTTCCGGTCTTTTAAAACTCATCTACCCGGATGACAGTGCCACAAAAGAAGATGTTCGTGAGATACTGGAATATGCCCTTGTCGGACGGAGAAGGGTAAAAGAACAACTCAAAAAAATCGGGGGCATTGAGTTTTACGATGTCAACTTCTCTTATTTCGATAACGAAGAAGGGACCGAGCATTTCGTGACAGTCCCGGAGAGCGGAGGGAGTAAGTTAATCCCCGAAGGTATGACCAAACCAGGTCAGGTATATTCAGTAAGTCGAAATGAAGAGGGTAAAATAGGAGTATATAAGTTTGAGCTCCAGGTTATACCCGGCTCTGGAAAATATGAAAAATCGGGTCTTGGATCAAATATGAAAGCAAAGGAATCAGTCCAGACCGCTTTTCATTATTTCAAAGCCAATGCAAAGTCTGTAAGCCAGAGCATCTCCACCAAGGAACGGGATTATCAGCTCCATGTGCAGGATCTCATGGGTGTTGGGATATCAGATGAACTGGCTCTTCCGGCTTTCATCAGTCTCTGTTCCGGTGCTCTTGGAAAACCGGTCCATGAGTCGATTGTCATTCTTGGGACCTTCACCATCGGTGGCTCGGTGAGCACTATTGATAATCTATCCGATCTCCTTCAGATTGCTCTTGATGCCGGGGCAAAAAAAGTCCTGATACCGATCTCATCAGCAGGAAAGATCTCGGTTGTTCCCCCTGACCTCTTCAGCAAATTTCAGATATCATTCTATGAAGATCCAGTCGATGCGGTGTATAAATCGATTGTATTGTCGTAGGATAAAAGAAATATCAAGCCCTATTTATAGAAATCAGTCATTGGGGTTAGGTTCTTTGAAATATCATTATCTCCCATACCCCTCCGGCACATCCTCAAACTCACCCCAGGTAAACCAATCACTTCCCCCCACTATATCAGACCACCAAAGAGCCAGGAAATACTTCATGAAAAAACATTTGATTCATACGCGGGAGGTAAACCCGCCCGACTCATCATGAACATACGGGAACCCAGGATAACTTACTTTTTTAATGCTGAACCCCTGATCGTAAACGAACCACCGTGAAGATTGATCCATTTCGGCTCAACAACACCAATATGCTGGCCACACGTACAATAAACGTCATTTCCTCTCCTGATGGTATAATCAGAGGAAATCCGCGAATGCCAGTGGTGCAGGAGTCTGCCTTTTCCAATCTTCTGGTATCGGAATAGTTTTCTTCCGCAGGCAGCACAATAAACCGTAATAATTCGTACCAAGAATATTGCTGTAGAGATGTATTAGTGATAGTGTGTTATTGATTGATGAGGGTAAAAAATCCTCAAATGTTTATTGATAGTTTCAAAAATATTAAAAAAACCTGATTTGTTGGAAGGGGGTTTTCGTTATTTTCTATAAGAAAGCACCGAATAGACTCGGGATTATGAGAGAGGACGGGAATTTACGTTTGGATCTGAAAAGAAGATTTAGAACATCGCTGATTGGTGTATTTGTTTCACCGATTACGGGTACTATATCTCCAGGGATTGATTTTAACATCCTTGTCACCTTTCAGTAAGGAATCGAAATTATATGGTTCAAAAAAAATTTCTTTGAAGATACATTCAATAAAAAAGTGGATCTTGTCATTGAAGATGGCAAAAAAACCAGGATAAGATTGAATCATACAGGAAAGGGTATTTGCATGAGAGATTTGGTCCTGTAGAGGGATTTCAGGCTCTCCATTTCCAGGGTCTATTTATAAACTGAATCTCTATGTTCAAACGTATGAAGGATCAGATGATCGTGAGTATATTCATATAATATCCTAAATGGAGGGACCCTAACACTCCTCATCCCAGCAAGCTCATATTGTAAGGGTTTACCAACGTCTGGATTTTCGATGATATTCTCAACAATTTTTTTATTTTTACCTGTAACCCCTTATCCCGGATTTTTTAAGACACCTTTTGAATTCTTCAGTGTATTCTATCTACATGTTATTCCCAGATACTATCGAGATCATCCGGACTGGAAATGGAATGGGTCTTTCCGGCAAGAACGTCTTCTCTTGAACGCTGAATCTGCTCTATTAAATCCGGAGTATTAAGAATCTCAATCGTCTCAATAACCTCTTCAAATTCTGATTGTAATCGTTTCAGTCTTGAAAATGCCTCTGAACTGATTATGACGGGTCCTGGTGTGGTTTCGTCCATATTCTTTCCTAGTTACTGAATTGATCAATTGGGAATTTATAGGTAATATTGAACCAGATCACTGCCCGCATCGCGAAGATCAAAACTGATGCTCTCCCTATATTCATTTTTCAAAAAGCCAGCAGAGATAAGAATTTTTCTCACTCGTGGACATCAATGAATGACATATAAGCATCCGGGCACCATCATCCGGAGCATTTGACACACCCATTGCAAACATTCTTGCAAATGAAGCCCTTGAAACAGCCATAAGGGGAACCGCCTCCCACGACAGTTCAGAGGATGGATTCAGGATCACCCTCAAGTGCCATGCAGCATCCGGGGCCTGGTCAATAACCCCTTTGAGCTCGTTCGCCTCAGCGAGCTTTCCGATGATCTGATTGATCTTATCCCCTATCTCCGGATTTCCCTTAAGAGCAACCATGTCGGAGAAACTCCCACCAGAAGGAACTTCGATTAATGCCTTCTTATCTCCGGCATATTTATCCGACACATACTTGACGAAGAGGAGGACGAGCACATAATCTTTGTATTGGGATGCATCCATACCTCCCCGGAGTTCATCGCAACTCTTCCACAGTGAGTTATAAAGTTCTGATTTTTTAACCATTGAGGAAAATTTCAAGTTCCACCATAATAAATATCCTATATGGAAGTCGGGAAGGTAGCAGATAATGGACACATCTTCATCCCTTTACCATTAAGAAAAAAATATAATCTTAATGATGGGGACACGATACTCCTGGAAGAACGTGAAAATGGCCTTTTGCTCATACCCTGCTCGAAACTATCTGTGCTCATGGGTGCATATAATGAAGACGGACTATTGGACGATCTGGAAAAATTAAGAAAACAGGAACGTTCTTTGGTATGAATTCATGTAAGACAGCTTTGTAGATTAATCCAGATCTTGAGGCATAATTTTTCAATAATTCGTATTACACTGTATGTCTTATCATGAAGATAGAGATACTTCTCTGATCCATTTCTTTAACCCAGACGCGCAAATGTCTCACTATAGTGGTCTAAACTACAATCATTGAAACTTCAAAGAGACGATAGAAAAAAAGAGAGAATTACGAGTATTTTCCGGTTTTTTAACGATAACTAATAGTACATAACCCTCCTTCAGACTATCGATCCGAAGATAAAGACCTACAAAATTTCAGAAAATTTCAATGAGAGAGTTTCTTTTATGTTGCGGCTTTTTGCAAGGTGCCGCAGTGATTTTTCTAATTTAACCCATCGTTTGTTTACGTTCCCTTTGCCAAATAAATTTTGATTCAAAACACTCAAAAACTCCAATCCTTTCTCTGAAAATACTTTTGACCATAACATCGGGGTATATTTTCCTTTATCATTTTTTCGAGACGTAGATACAATCCAGGAAAACAGATCTCTGCTAATAATAAACCGTAGTAACATGGAATAAATGTGAATAAACGCCATTGGCTCATTTCCGAGAAACATTTTTCCAAGGTCGTAATCCCCTTTTAATTCCTTAAAAATAAGTTCAATCACCCAACGAAATCGGTATAAATCATAAATATCATCAGCCGAAAATAACTCTTTACTGATATTTGTGATATAGAGGTGCCATTTTTCAGTAAGAGGATTCCAGGTACAAATTACCCTGAATTCTTGAAAAATTGGAGTTTTAATTTTGTTAATCCGCTTGTCTCCAACATGAAATGAACAAATGAGATCATAAACTCCTTTTTTTGGCATTAGATCTAAAAAATCGTAGCCATTAATGCTTTTAAAACGAATATGATCAACAATTGATGTTATTTCAGAAGGTCCTGAATTGATTGAAACAACCTTAAAAACAGCATTGCTTTTTATTCTACTAACAAAAAAACCTCCATATTGTTGAATTTTAGAGAAAATTTTTAGAGAATAGTATCCCAGGTCGTTTATTAGGAGAATATTCTCTATTTCAGGTCCAATTTTTAACATCTTAGAGTCATGAACCCTTTCTGTTGTTATAATTGCATTTTTTACTGAATTAGAAACAACACTATAAATTGCATGGATCTTTAATCCAGCAGATTCATCGCGAGAACGTGCTGCAGGATGCAATTCATAGAGTTTTTTACTAATTCGAATAATACTGCTGTCTTGAACTAAAATATCTTTGAAACCCCCTACAATTCCCTTTAAATGAGCAGGAGACTGATGAACCATTTGATCTATATAATGTTCCATCAGTGATTTCAG
>JAAYPD010000256.1 GCA_012520015.1 Methanomicrobiales archaeon | reverse complement strand
CTCATGAACCGGTTCAATTACAGAATCTAATGTTTTATTTACCCCTTCAACAATTTTCCTGAAATCTCCCTGGTGACGTAATTCATCTGCCCTGGTGTCAAGCCTGCCTTCCACTGCTGATTCTGAAAGCATCCGGATGTCGGTTATCATCAGGTTAATTGCATCAATACACTGGTTCAGATTATTCTTTATAAGTGAGAAGTCACCCCTGGCTTCCTCTGTTACCTTATCAGGTATATCCCCATATGAGATTCGTTCAACATATTCAGCAGCGACATTCAATGGCCCTATGATTGCATCAAGCATTTTATTAATGCCTTCAAACATGTCCCTGCTATAACCAGTGTATTTTGACAGATCAACCCTGTAATCCAGGTTCCCTGCTATACCGTTATCGATAAGTAATTCAATATCCCGGTTTCTTGCTTTTAATAATGTTACAAGTGAGTTCAGATTTACTTTTACCTCTTCAAAAGAACCAGGAAAAGGCTCTTCTATTGGAGCTGGAACATCTCCACGTGCCATGTCATTGATATACCTGGCAGTGATGTTCATAGGTTTAGTGTAGGCATCAAGTGTTGAGTTTATCCCGCTGATAATCTTCCTGAAATCACCTTCATGTCTCTGAGAGTCGACCCGGTATTGCAACTCACCCCTTATCGCAGCCTCGGTCAGGGCATTAGCATCCGCAACCATGGTTGCAATATCACTGCCCATATCGTTTACAGTTTTACCAAGTACTCCGATCTCATCACTTCTCTCCCTGGTAAACCTGGCAGAGCTGTCTCCCTTTCCAATTTTTCTTGATATATCAATGAGTTCATTAAGGGGAGCTGTAATATTCCGGGTAAGAATATAAACAGTTACTATTGTGATAAGACCAACACCAGTACCGATAACTGCAATCAATAACAGAAGGAAGTTTTTCTCTGCATCGGCCATCTCCTTCTTCTCTTGTGCCTCTTTCATCAGATTATTTTTAAGTGTTAAGAAGATGGAGTCAGTCGCCCTTCTGGCATTTGCATGCTCCCCGCCGTTCATAATAGATATCTTCGCTTCCCTTTCCTTTCCATTCCTCTCAAGTTCAAAGACGCGGGTTGCTGCTTTTTTATAATTATCCCACTGGTCCAGGAAAGTCAGAATGTTTTCGTTCAGTTCTTTGCTCATCCTGGATGCCTTAATCTCTCCGATAACAGCCTCTACTTTCTCCATTTCAGCAAGGAACCTTCCATAATCCTGTTCCCTCTCTTCAGGGATGGCGATAGATCTAAAGACAAGAGCACGGATCGAATGAAGACCAGTCTCGACATTTCCAATATTTTTCAGGGGAATTGTCTCTTCTGTATAGAGTAGATCTATCTCTGTTGTAAGCTTGTCAACGCTTACAAGACAAGTTGCCACTATGACTGACATTAATAAAATAACAAGGACAAATCCTCCAATCAGTTTTTTTCCTATGTTTACATTGTCTAATAATGAATTGATACCCATGATTCACCAGATAAATTTTGAGAAGTTATAACCAGCAACATTAAAGATCTATTTATCTCCAAAAAAATGTTTTCAGACTGATAAAAAATCTCATTCAATAATTATCGACCTCTTTTGTCTGAGCGTTTAACCACAAGTTTTGGGTGAGTAAGGATTGCCCCGGCATTAATGAGAATAAGGGGTCCTGGAAACACTCCGCTCAGAAATTCTTTTCCAATACCCCTGATTGTATCAGGAACTGCTGTCAGCCCTGAAAGATTATGCAATGATACCCCGTTTACCTGATCAGCCAGCACTGCAAATTCCATCCCCTCCCCGGAGAGTACTATGATCTTGTTATAATCCGAAAGACCTTTCCTTGGGAGATTAAAAAAAACACGCAGATCAGTCACAGAGACAATTTTACCCCTGATACTGATAATCCCCAGTATAAAATCAGGAGTTCCTGGAAGAGAAGTTAAATGCCGGAGAAGTGTCACTTCTTTTACATATTTCATCTGGACAGCATACTGTTCACCGTTTAACAAAAACGAAAGAACCTCTATCTTCTCATCATCTTCATCATCCTTTGCCAGGGGTTTTGCAAGGATACGGGCACGTTCCTGCAGGATATCATCATTCTGATCTTTACCAGTTAATGTCTGTTCTGTCATCAGTCATCATCCCTCAAGAAGCTGGTTTATCATATCTTTCATCTTCTGAGCAGGTATACCCTCAGTCTCTTCAAGAATGATATCTTCATCCTTTGTTTCAAGTATGTCAATTGCCAGTTTATAGTGATGTCTTGCAAGATCCGGCTTTCCGGTCTTTGAATAAATTCCGGCAATTGCAAGATGTGCAGGAAGATAATCATGAGATGCATATAGTGACTGACGAAGCAGTTGCAGGGAGTGTTCATATAATCCCTGTTCATCAAAGACAGCAGCCTTTAGCAGGTAAGGCCGTGGGTTTAACACATCAATGGCAATTAGTCGGTCGCTCCAGCCAAGCGCCTTTTCATATTCTCCATTTCCAGCATAAGAACGAATAACATCCTCCATCTTCCTTATCTCCTGGAGAAAGTTATCGGTTTCTGAATTGTTTATTATCTGAATCGCTTCATCAGGACGTTCTTCAATTATAAGCTGATTAATCTCCCTGTTATCAACTTCCTGAATATCAGCGTCTGGTGAATTTATTTCAGGTTTAGTCCCGTCCTTAAAAATATCTTCATGAGACTTGTCATCATACCCGAAGTCATCAATGTCTTCTGCATCAAAATTTTCGACTGCCAGGGAAAATTCAGATGTCACATCTTTACCAGGAGAAGTGCAGGATGAACCTTTTCGCTCTTCCCCTGCTCCGGGAATTACCCTTTCATGAAGGAAAACTGAGCCTTTATGGACCATTCTTGTATCCTGTCCCTGGATTATTCCAATCTCCTGTGGAGAGACTATAAGATATCCTCCTATCCTCAGGGAATTTACAAGATGAGAGACCACTTCATTTGATTTATCCTGTGAGAAATACATTAACACATTCCGGCAGAGGATTAAGTCCAGTGATGAAGGACCAAAGCCATGGGAGAAAGAAGTATCCCGGACCAGGTTTACCTTTTCAAACCTGACCATATTTCTTATAATATCATCAAGCTTCACCTGGTTATCGGGTATTTTTGAAAAATACAGGTCAATGGGTATTATTGGATCATTCCTGAAGGACCACCTTGAATAAATTCCCTCCCTGGCGCGATTGAGTATGTTATGGTTAATATCAGTTGCCAATAAGAAAATATCCCAGTCGTCAATATCAATAAGCAGGTACCGCAGCAGCATTGCAAGGGAATAAGGTTCTTCCCACTGCTACAGGCAGCACTCCAGAACCGAAGGTACAATTTATTCTCTCTTCTTCTCTTTTGAATCAGGTCAGGAAGTAAAGTATCACGAAGATAAATGAAAAGATTTTTGTCACGGAAAAAATATGTCTCTCCTATTGTTATGTAGTTGACCAGGATTTCAAGAAATTTTGAAAGGAATGAAGAGTCCTCGATCTGCTCAATACAGGATTTCTTCGAGATTTTCAGATCTGTGCAAGCGGATGAGATGTGACGAATCAGATCATTTACATGAAGTTCATCAAACAGTATTCCGGTGTGGGTAAGAATGATATCCCTGATCTTCGCAAGTGAATTATCATCCAGACTGTCATTCATATATCAGAAAATTCCCTCAAAGCCTGGATTTTTTCTTCATCTCCCGGATCTATTAGTTCTTTTAAATGGGAGATTACAAGTAAACCATCATTACACCGGTATATTCCAGTAATACCTCTCATACCAGGGGTGATTTTTTCAGGGGATATCATATCGTCTTCAAGCTGAAAAACCCCGGAGATTGACTCGGCAATTATTGCCAGGTTCTGCTCCCCTCTTATGATTATCAAAAAATCATGGATCTCATTTTTTTTATCCGGGAGAAAGAGATATTTCCTAAATGAAAAGACTGGCAGGATATCACCATGGTAATTGATTATTCCAACAATTCCATGAGGGGCATCAGGGACAGGGGTTACTGCCACCATCGGAATGACATGATCCAGGACCCGGGCAGGGACACCAAGCCGTACATTCTGCACAGTAAAAATGAGAGTGTCTTTTAAATCTCCCGGTGAAGATGCAGCACTACCCTGATTAAAGATTGTCCCGGCCACCGTACATCACGAATTTTGCCATAAGGGATTGCATCTGAATGTCACTGCCGGCACCTTCAGACAGCCTGAAGTCAGTCTCTCCAAGGGAGTCAATCAGTCTGACCTTTATGCCTTCAGGCATATCTCTCCTGACCACCGCGCGATATAACTGGCCGATAAGTTCCTGCGGTGCAATGCCACGATCATGAAGGAGAGCCTGAAGAGAGCTTCCTGCCCCAAGGAAATTGCCGGCAAGGCTTAAATCAATGAGATCATCTATCTCTTCAGGTCTTGCAGTTGCGGTAATCGCGAAGATCATATCAGGAGTTATTTCCCGGCCAAGAATTGCAGCCCCCTGTAAGGCATTAATAGCTTTGCGCATATCACCCTGGGCAATATAAAATATGGCATCTGTGACCTCATCTGTAACGGACAGGTCCTGGTCCTCACTTATTCTTTTTACCATTTCAGCAATAGCCTGGCGTCCAAGAGGCCTGAACCTGTAAATTGCACACCTGCTCTGTATGGGATCTATTATCTTGGCTGAATAATTACAGGACAGGATAAACCGGCATGTCTGGGCATAGGTCTCCATTGTACGTCGAAGGGCTGACTGGGCATCGTTCGTGAGAGCATCTGCCTCATCAAGAAAGAGGATCTTAAAAGTTGAAGAACCAAAAGGAGAGGTTCTGGCAAATTGTTTTATCTGGTTCCTGACCACATCAATTCCACGTTCATCTGATGCATTCAATTCCCGAAAGTTCATCTGCCATTCGTCACCAAAGAATTCACGGGCCAGGGCTACCGCGGCGGTTGTCTTCCCTGTTCCTGCATTTCCGGTAAAGAGCAGGTGTGGCATCTCTCGTTTTGCAACATAAGAGCGCAACCGGTCAATAATCTCATGTTGTCCAATAATGTCTTTGAGTAATCTTGGCCTGTATTTTTCAATCCATATAGCGTTTGATTCTTCCATCTTTTAAAAAACCTCCAGCCCTAATTCAAATATCAAAGCATGGAAATCATGGTGCCGATATTGATACCAGTTATTGCTCTATATTATTACAGATTTTCATCCAATATAGGTTCTTCAGGTTAATCCATAAAAGAGTCAGAAACCCTGGGATCAATGCATAAGATATCTGTTGCAGAACGGATAATTTTCCAGGAATAGTGTACAGGGCCTGGTATGATTTGACAAATTATCAGATAAATTATCGTAAAAAGAAGTTAATTTGAGGTTTCGGTGGAGTTATCCACGTTCTCATCTGTATTATCGCCTTCATCTTCATCCAGTGACGGAGTTTCTGCGCTCTCCTCAGGATTGTCAATAAGTTCCTTAAGGTCAAGAGCATACTTCCAGTCCTGGTCAAAGGAAAGGGCTTTCTCTATCGCTGCAGATGCCTCATCTATCTTGTTCAGATTATAAAGGGCTAATGCTTTTTGTGCCCAGAGATCAGCTTTTGTGTCATCCAGGGCAATTGCAGAGTTAAATGCCTCTAAAGCTTCTTCAAATCTCTTGAGCGAGACAAGTGCCATACCTTTTGCAAGATAAGCACGTGGATTTGGTTCAATCTCCGCGGCTTTTTCGAATGCAGCTATTGCCTCTTCAGTTTTGTCCAGTTTTGAGAGAGTTGTTCCCTGGTTATAATAGTACTCAGCCTCGGTATCTGAGAGTTTGATCGCCTCATCAAAGGCCTCGAGTGCTTCCTCGTCCTTTTCAAGCTCGGAGAGAACGACACCATAATCATTCCACGCAACCGGGTTTGTGGCATCCAGTTCTACCGATTTTGCAAAAGCTTCTGAGGCTCCCAGTTTGTCATCGATCTGAACACGGGAAAGACCTAATGTATAATAAGCCTTTGAAAGATCGTCCTCTGTCATCTGAGAACCGCTAAGTGCAGTTGCCTGTTCAAGTGAATCTGCAGCTTCCTGGTAATAACCAAGCTGATACTGGGTCAGGCCCTTAAGGTAATATGGATCTGCAAGGTCTGGTCTCAGTTCAATCATATTGTCAAGGGCGGTAACAGCTTCCTCATATGAACCTTCGTCACTTAAAAGGCCACCAAGGTAATACCAGGCATCAGCAAGACCTGGGTTGAGCTCTGTTGCAGTTCTGAACTCGGCAATTGCTCCGGACCGGTCGCTCTGGTCTATGTAAACCTGACCCTTCCAGTAATGTGCAATGCCCATCAGTGGATCTGCATCTGTTGCAGCAGTCAGGGCTCCCATTGCGTCAATAAGATCTCCCTGGTCGTAGAGAATTCTTCCCTTGTAATACAGGGCATTTGCATTTGATGGATTCAGCTCAATTGCCTTATTAAAAGCAGCAAGAGCCTCGTCCGGACTGTTTCTGATTTCAAAGAGGATGCGTCCCTTTCTGTCCCATACATCAGAGTCACTTCCTACAGTAAGGAATGGTTCAGAATAGTCTTCATCAATCGCAAGGACCTTGCTAAAAGTAATCTCTGCATCGTCAAAGTTGCCCAGTGCACTCTCTGCAATTCCTTTTGCATATAGTGCATCCTTAAATTCAGGGTTCAGCTCTATTGCTTTCTCATATGCTTCAAGAGCCTCTTCTGTCTGTCCAAGGTCAGAGAGAGTAATGCCTTTCCAGTAATATGCACGCGATCCATCAGGTTTAAGATCGATCGCATTATTAAAGGACTCAAGTGCTGATTCAGATTCTGTATTCAGCAGGTGTGCTATACCTTTGTTAATCCAGATACCGGGATCATCAGAGACAAACTCAACTGCCCTGGTTAATGCGTCAAGGGCTTCAACCGGATCAGGTTTTTCCTTTCCGATAAGGAACAGGTACCCAATATTCCCCCAGGCAATTCCATTTTCTGGGTTAATTGAAGTTACATTCTGAAATGAATTAATTGCAGACTCAACATCCCCGGTCATCAGATAGGATCCACCAAGTTTTGAGTATGCAAGTTCATTTTGTGGATCTTCATTAACGGCTTCTAAAAAGCAGGAGATTGCTTCTTCGTAATCTTCTTCTTCAAGAGCCTTCAGCCCCTGTTCATACCAGCCAGAACCAGTTTCATTCTCCTCTGCCACCACTCCGGCAGCAAGTACCGAGAGAAGAAATAAAGTGAGAACCGGTAGTATAGTTCCGATCTTCATGCCATATATATCACAAAGGAAGTAGAGAAATAGTTTCTTCTTTCGAAGTTATTAACCAGGGTTTATAGAGAACAATTGAGAGGCAGTAACATAATTCCAGGTCCCCCCGCAATTAACATGTAAATGTCGGTAATGTCCGGTCAGAAAAGATCGATCAAATCACTGAAAAAAAGTCTGATAACAATCGATCTGATTAAATCATATCATGACAGGAATTAATGTACTACCAGCTTAAAGAGAGCTGAGATCATTTACAATTAGCAACAGCCGGGGAAGTCCATGGGTGTATATTCAAAAATTAAAGGATTATCTGACGTTAACATTTCAGGAAAGACCATCCTCCTCAGGGTTGATT
>JAAYPD010000255.1 GCA_012520015.1 Methanomicrobiales archaeon | reverse complement strand
AGTTCATCCAGAGTATACCCAATTATTTCGGCCCACCGTTCATTAAATATCGTCTCTCCGGTTTGGATATTCCAGTCCCAGATCCCGATTTGTGATCCCTCTATTGCCAGACTAAGTTGTTCACTGGTTTGTCGAAGTGCTTTTTCTGCCCGGTGTTGTGCAGTGAGATCAATGATCTGGACATAATATTCTGATAACGTTCCATCGTTATTGAGATGAGGAATAATTGAGATATCTGCATAGATGAGGCCATCTCTGGTACCATTATGCGAGTTGGCAGGAACAATATCATCAATATTAATATTTTTTGAATATCTGACGGATTTTCCCGCATTAAGGTCGGCTATATTCTCATCTGAAATAGTAAATTTTTCAAAGAGCGGAAAACCTTTCACTTCTGCAGCTGAAGGAAGCCCAAACAATGAGAGAGCGGCCGGGTTGATATCAATCAGAAGCCTGTCTGGGTTATAAAACATCATTGGTATTGAAGAATTTACAAATAAATCCCGATATTTTTTGTCCTTTTCAAGTATCTGTTCTTCAGCAGATTTTTTTTCTGCCGCCTGCCGGATCATATGGGTAAGTTTTGCAAACAGAATATCCGGGTCATCTCCTTTTTTCAGATAAAAGTCAGCACCCTGATTTATTGCTTCAATGATGACATGTTCGTTCCCTTTCCCGGTGAAAAGGATGAAGGGGATGGATGAAGTTCTTCTGATGTTGCTGAGGAGTTCGATACCATTCATGTCAGGCATGGAATAATCCGAGACAATTACATCATACCGGGAATGATTAAGTTTTTCGAGGGCTTCCCCGGCAGATAACGTTAAATCAAAGATAAAATCCTCATTATGGGCCATGGAATCCCGAACTGCATAAAGAAATGATGCTTCATCGTCTACCAGAAGAATATGTATCATGATATTTCCACCAGAATGACATGGTACGGAGATCTCCCCTGAAAAGATACGCATTCCTGATTCAAGAGAATAAGATAGAGATATTACAATTCTTTATCCCCATTATAAATGTGTTACGATGTTTATGCGTATAAATATTCCTTCCGTTTTAATTTTAAATTTTTAAATCTGAAAAATTCGAGGGAAAATTGGGTAAAGAGATTGAAATTTTCTATGTGAATGTGACAACCGATTTAAAGAACCAGGCTGCAGCACCGGGTACAGATTACTTGTTTGATGAATGCCTGATTTTAACATGGCAGTGTACAAAACTCCGTAGTTCAGGTCATGAAAGACTTTTTTTCACTCCACAAGCTGAAAAATCACCATCTGAAACCAGGGCTCCCTGTAATCGTTGGATAGGAACACTGCCACCAATGAGCATGTCTCCATACCCTGCCAGACATTCTGCTCCGGATTCATCCAGAATAATTCGTGAATTCGATGGAGAAGTCACTTTTAGTGCAATTTTTAGTTGAAGATTTGCCTTAATCACACCTGTAATAATCCGTGCATCCGGGCGCTGGGTGGCAAGAATCAGATGAAAACCCGCTGCCCTTCCTTTCTGCCCAATCTTCTGAATAGCAGTCTCAAGAGCCTCTTTTGTCGTTTTGTTCATAATAAGATCAGCGTACTCATCGATAACGAGAATCCGGCGGGTCATTGGTTCAGGTTGCCTGATATTATAATCAGAAATATTAGAATACCCTGTCTTCTCCAGATGCATATACCTCACCTCCATCTCTTTGACACACGCTTCAAGAACTTCCATTGCCTTATCAGGATCCATGATTACTGGCATGAAAAGTGATGGAAACGAGACAAAATCGGTGAATGTTACCCGTTTAGGATCAATAAGAATGAATGAAACCGGAGTTTTTGGATTTGCGAGGGTAATCCCAATCACGAGTGATCGGATAAATTCACTCTTCCCTGACCCGGACGTCCCTCCGATAAGACAACTGGTCATAACCGGATCTGCAAGATCGCCCATCATAACCGTTCCGTCAATTTTTCTCCCGATAGGAAACGGGCAGACTGACCTGGATAATGTTTTTCCATCCTGGATCAGGGATCTGACATCAGATGGTTTCCAGTCATCATGCGGCACATCACAGCTGATATACCCGCTTTGAGCCTGAATAAGAGGAGGGGCAGGGAGTGATAATCCCAGCTGAATATCAACCGCCCTGTTTGTAATCTTGGAAAAAGTGACTCTTTTGGAGAGATCAGGTACTATCTTCAGCCTTATAAACCGCGGGCCTGTAGTGTGCCCTGCCGGGAGGACCGGAATTGAAAGCAGACGGAGCGTCTCTACCAGCCGGCTGAGGTATTCCTCTCCTTTGCCGGAGTCAGAGAGCAGCACATCATCCTGATGAGTGGTGGGTTTCTCCTGTTTTTTAAGTTTACCGGGAAGAACAATTTCGAAATCTGCTTCACAGGTTGAAATAAAGGGGCAGATCCTGCACAGCTCAGGGTCCTTGCATTTTGGAACAGGGAGTTGACCTTCTTTAATCCTTCGTGCAAGGGTGATGAGTGATGAATGGTTATCAATCAGGGCTTTAATGGCAGATGAATCATACCTGACAAGAGGAGAGGGTTCTTCCAGGTACAACATATCAACCCGTGGAACTATTCCAACCGACTGAGCGACGAGCCATGCATAAAGTGAGGTCTGTGCAAGATCCTGAGTGGGGTCAGACTCTTTTCTTCCTTTATACTCTAAAACCACAGGTTCTTTCGATCCCGGATCAAATAGAAGAGCATCTGGTCTTCCACTTATTCTCACCACTTCTCCATCGTCACATGTAAAATCAGAACTCATGGAATACTCTGAAGAGTGAAATATGGTTGATATGAGTTCTTTTGGATCACCGATAACCGTCCCGTCAGAGGAGATGAGCACCGAGAGGTAGGTTATCCATCGTTCGCATGCTAGCGCAAATGCCTCGATCTGTTCATATGAAAGACGATGAGCATGTTTAGCTAGATATGGGATAAAAAACTCATTCTTGATAAACTCTTGAATTGAGCCTGAAATATCAGGATCAGGTGATTGGAGTGCGTTTATAAAGGTACGCTGGCTTGTCTTGTCCTTTGTAATATGCCGAAAAACTTGATCTGCGAAGGTGTGAAATCTCTTTCCAGGAAGGTTTCCTGATCCTTTATGCCCAACCTTCCATGCAATCTTGTCTCCCGTGCAGGCATATCCAAAGAGCCGTGGGCAGTGCTGGCAGAGATGGAGTTCACTTACGAAGAGTCTGAGCATATGGGCCCCTTTCCTGTTGCGATAATCGATGAACCCTGTTGATTGGGTAATATCTTGTATGCAGCCGGGTGTTTTCCACACCATATGATGAGTTCGTCATAGGTCATGGAGATCCCGTTATCCTGAAGGCTTTGGACGAGTATATCGGCCCGCATGATGTGCATTGGGCGAGAATACAGGATATTGCAGACAGCGGTGTGAACTGCTCCATCTGATAACTCCCGTTTTTTGGGGTCGTCCTTTTCATGCCTCTCTTCTAGAGGAATCTCTGTAGAAACCTTTCCCGGAAATTCTGCAGGAATTACTGGTATAAGGGATGGAAATGCCTCCTTATTGCCAACATAGGCTGATAGTTCATCATGGGTGATCGGACGAATCCCCTGCTTTGTCTCAATTTGAATATCTCCCTCAGTGATCTTACAGAAGAGGGAGTATAGGGCATAAAATCGTGCGATCTCACCTTCTGATGGCTGCATGATCTGTCCCCCGGCGGCAAGAAATGCCTCCCTCTTCTGGTTTGTCTGGATCCATTTGGGTTTGGTGATAATACATCTGGGATCGGTCAGATACAGGCAGGAAGAACCCGGATTATTCTGGAGGAATTGGATTCCCTTTGTAAAGCCTGCACCTATGGTACTATGATTGCGATTGGTATTGATGATAATATAGCATCTCTTCGAGCTATGATTGATCGTCAGGATATTCTTTCTGGATTCCTTCTTACACGTGCATGCAATTCTTCGTGATTGGAGATATGTTTGCAGTGCATTGGTTATCTGTTCATAATCTGGTGGCCATGAATCAAGATCTGAGAGGATCTGATCATGTTCCAGCATCCATGCTGATCTGATGACTTCATCCTGAGATGGGATGGGTATCTCCACCCCTCTCCCTT
>JAAYPD010000254.1 GCA_012520015.1 Methanomicrobiales archaeon | reverse complement strand
GTCAGGGTCGAAAATGAACTTGGTTTTAAAAGTAAAAAGGACATAGAGGCTTTTGGGATTGGTGCATTTATAGAGAGATGCAAACAGTTTGCTTTAACCCACAAGGATATCATGTCCGACCAGTTCAAAGCACTTGGTATCTGGATGGACTTTGATGACCCGTACCAGACAGTAATGCCTGAATATATTGAAGCTGCATGGTGGACACTTAAAAAAGCAGATGAAAAAGGGTTACTGGAACGAGGTCACCGTGTAGTTAACTGGTGTCCAAGGTGCGAGACAGCAATTGCTGATTCAGAGGTGGAATACTGGGACGAGCAGGACCCCTCAATTTTTGTTAAATTTCCAATATGTGGTCTTGATAATGAATATCTCGTCATATGGACCACGACTCCCTGGACCCTTCCGGCAAATGTTGCGGTTGCAGTTGACGCGAACTTTACTTATGCAAGGGTTGAGGCGGTAAAGGGAGAAAAAAAAGAGATCCTCTGGATTGCAAAAGAACTTGTTGAACCGGTATTAAAGAAGGGGAAGTACCAGGATTTCACCGTTCTCTCAGAAAAAACCGGGGAAGATCTTAGTGGTATTACATATGACTCACCACTTGCTGACCTTATTCCACGGCAGAAACACATTGAGCATAAAGTTGTGACTGCCGGGTTTGTCGAGATGGACAATACAGGAATGGTCCATATCGCCCCTGGCCATGGATGGGACGATTACCTGCTTGGTGTAGAGAAAGGGCTTGATGTTTTCTGTCCTGTTGACGGGGCAGGCCATTATACCAAAGAGGGTGGAGAGTATGCCGGCCTTTTTGTCAGGGATGCCAATGAGCAGATCCTGAAAGACCTTGGGGAAAATCTGCTTGCAAGACAGAAGATTTCCCACCGGTATGGCCATTGCTGGCGATGCAAGACCCCTATCATCTACCGGGCAACAGAGCAGTGGTTCATCTCCGTTCCAAAGATAAAAGAGAAGATGCTGTCAGAGATAAAAGGAACCACTTGGTTTCCGGACTGGGCAGGTAATGCAAGATTTTATGACTTTGTTTCTGATGCGCGTGACTGGTGCATCTCCAGGCAGAGGTACTGGGGAATTCCGATTCCTGTATGGCAATGCTCATCCTGTCCCAGCTACCGGGTATTCGGGACCGTTGCAGAACTGAACGAAGCAACCGGAACAGGCCTTACTGATCCACACCGGCCATATGTTGACGAGATAACTGTTCCATGTTCCTGCGGTGGAACCATGAAACGGGTGGAGGATATATTTGATGTCTGGTTTGATTCGGCGATGGCATCATGGGCAACACTCGGCTTTCCAGGTAATGATTCAAAGTTTCATGAGATGTGGCCTGCCGACTTTATTACCGAAGGACAGGATCAGACAAGAGGATGGTTTTATTCCCAGCTTGGCGCATCCACAATTGCATTTAATCGCTCGCCATATAAGAGCGTCCTGATGCATGGTTTTGCACTGGATGCTGATGGCCGGAAGATGAGTAAGAGTTTTGGCAATGTGGTGACACCTGAAGAGGTAATTCAAAAATTCGGGGTTGATGTCCTCCGACTCTACATATTATCTTCCAATGCACCATGGGAAGACCTGAAATTTAACTGGGACGGTGTCTCAACCGTGAACAGGACGATGAATATCCTGTGGAATGTTTACAGGTTCCCGCTTCCCTACATGATCCTTGATGGTTTCTCTCCGGCCCGCAGATCAGACGGGAGTTATGATGATGAGTATATTGTCAGATCTTACCGTGAGATGCCTGAGATTGACCGGTGGATAATCTCAAGGATTAATTCAATTGCAAAACAGGTCTCTTCTGACATGGAAGAGTTCCAGCTGCACCGGGTTACCAGGATGTTGATGAACTTCATCCTTGAAGATCTATCCAGGTGGTACGTTCAGATAGTAAGGCCCAGGATGTGGCTTGAGGAAGATTCTTCAGATAAAAAGTTTGCATATGAGACTATTGCATATTGTCTTCGTATGCTCTGCAGGCTTCTTGCCCCATTTACCCCTCATATCACAGAGGCAATGTATGAAAACCTCCGCCTTGGAGAAGATCCTTTGTCTGTTCACATGCTCTCCTGGCCTGATGGGGATAACCGGCTTATCGATGAGGACCTTGAGCGGAGGATGGACGTAATTCGCTCCTTTGATGAGGCGGTTGCAAATGCAAGGCAGGCAGGAAGAAGAAAGCTTCGCTGGCCGGTCAAAAGAGTTATTGTCGTCACCTCGAGCGAATCTGTAACTGAAGCATTCCATTCAATGGAAGAACTTGCAAAAGAGAGGGCTAATGCCAGGAGTATTGAGATAATTGATGGAACCTGGGACCAGATGCGGTACAATGCAGAGCCTGTAATGAAGAAGATTGGTCCGTCTTTTGGTAAGAAAGGGCCGGTTGTCAAGGGTCTTATCGAAAACGCTGATGGTTCTGTTTTAAGAAGGCAGCTTGCAGAGTCTGGTTCAGTCACCCTGAGCGATGGGACTGAAGAGTTTTTACTGACTCCTGAACATATGACTTTCAGTCAGCATCTTCCTGATCAGGTCTTTGGTGCAGAGATGATCGATGCCTCGGTCTATGTTGATACCACTCTTACAAAGGACATTGAAGCTGAAGGGTATGCCAGGGAGATTGTTCGCAGGCTGCAGGAGATGAGAAAGCAGTTGGATCTGAATGTTGACGATAATATTATAATCGATGCCATCGTCGGAGATGACAATCTCAGGGGATTACTGACAGACACCTGGCAGGAGTTTATTAAACAGGAAGTCAGGGGCAGATCCCTGGATATACATGCACTGGTGGATGAGCGGGACGGGTCAAAATTATTCCAGCTTGACAGGGAATGGGAGATAGAAGGGGTTAATATTACCCTTGGAATATCCCTTGCCTGAAGGGTAAAATAAGTTTTTGAACTTTAGTTATTAAGTCGGGGGGTTGGACAATTTATTTCTAAGTCCTTGAATAACCAATCTGACACCAAAAATCATTCCCCAATTGTTAATTTATAATATATCAATTTAAACCGATTCGAAAGGTTTTATGCAAAAAACTGGATTAATTTCCAAAAGAGTAATTAGTAATTATTTATTTCTCCATAATGAAAGCAGGATTAAAAAAGATGGCCCATTTTGGTGACTTTGGTGTGAAGACTTTCAAATGTACATGACAATTTTTTTCCATTTATTGGCAGGACAGACTCTCATATCCTTTGGGAAAGTATTTTGATATTAGGGGGGATGGGAAGTCAATAGTCAAGGTAAGTACTGTTCTTTTCATCAAAAATCATCTGAACTGTCACAAGTGCATTTTATGTCACAGAGGAATAGGGGGACAAATGTGCTACTTATGACAGATACATAGGACAGAGTAAAAACGAATCCTTTATTGTGTTTGATTGATGATATTTGAATATCCGATGACTGCTATTCCTGACTATCAAGCATTTATGTTACCAGTCTTATTATCGATCAAAGATGGGAAAGAACACTCAAATACGGAGATATATGGCCAGATTGCATCTTCATTTAATCTATCAGAGAAAGAACTTAATCATATGTTACCCAGCGGAGTGCAATCAACTTATGAAAATCGAGTAGGTTGGGCCAAGACATACCTAAAGAAAGCTGGACTTGTGACTACTCCTTCAAGAGGTAAGGTAAAGATAACCGAGCGTGGGTTGTCAGTACTGCGTCAGAATCCAAGCAAGATCGACACAAAATTCTTAGAGCAATTCCCTGAATTTCTTGATTTTAAAGGATTTAGGGCTAACAAACAGTCAAAAAATGATGATAATATTTATGAATCGGAAAATGAACTTACTCCACAGGAGATACTTGAGAATAGCTATCAGGATTTACGCAATAAGCTTGCTCATGAGCTACTGGTTCAAGTAATGAATAGTTCCCCAGAGTTCTTTGAAAGGTTGGTTATTGATCTTCTCGTTGCAATGGGATATGGAGGATCAAGGAGTGAAGCAGGGAAGCGAGTGGGCAAGTCAGGTGACGATGGAATTGATGGTATTATCAAAGAAGATAAGCTGGGACTTGATATAGTCAACATTCAAGCCAAACGATGGCAGAACACAGTTGGAAGGCCTGATGTTCAAGCCTTTGTGGGAAGTTTGGCTGGTAATAGGGCAAGGAAAGGTGTGTTCATTACAACTTCCCAGTTTTCTAAGGAAGCCATAGAATATATTCAGAGAATTGAACAGAAAGTTGTGTTGATAGATGGGGAAACCCTGACCCAAATGATGATCGATCATAATGTTGGAGTATCTGAAGAATCCCGGTATGTGGTGAAGAAGATCGATATGGATTATTTTGAGGAGTAAGTTTTTTCCGATAGGAGTTAAACAGATGAACCTCCAAAAAAGTTACAGCGCATATTTTGGGCTCTCCAATTTTTGTGATCTGCCATTTAGCATTACACGGAGTAACACCATTCTCCTCCCCTCCGAAGGTTGACTGCATGCTATTGCAAATAAACGGACTTCTTTTTCGCCATCCAGCTTTTTTCGGACTGGAGTAAATCCCCGGACAAGCCGTTCTCCTGTTTACCTGTTCATTTTAATTCTTCCTGGATCTCCTGTGTCAGGGTGAGGATTTTAAGGGCATGTTCCTGGCCCTCCGGGGAAACATCGGGAGACCCGGTTAGTGCCTGGGCTAAGTCTTCAATTATTTTCAGTTTCTGGTGGATTGATCCACATACCCCTTTCCAGTACTTTTCATGCTGCACCGCAGAATCTTCTGCCTGGCTTCTTCTGACAAGGTGGCGGACGGCATTGGCCAGCTCAGTAAAGAGAGGTTTTGGATCCCCGCCCTTTTGCATGTAAAAATCCGCCCCATTATTCAGTGCCTCAATCACGACCTCCTCCCGTCCTTTACCGGTGAAGATAATAAACGGGATCGTGGGGTTTTCACTTCGGACGCATTTTAAAAGCTCGATCCCGTCCATGTCAGGCATGTCATAATCTGAAATGACAGCATCAAACGGTTCATTTCTAAGCCTGTCAAGGCCCTCCTCAGCAGAGGCTGCGATCTCAACGTCAAGATTTGCCTCCTCCTTTAAGTAAATCTGAGTGAGAGTAAGAAGGCTTTTTTCATCATCGATATATAAAACGCGAATCATATTT
>JAAYPD010000253.1 GCA_012520015.1 Methanomicrobiales archaeon | reverse complement strand
GCTGATACCGGAGCCTGATATCATCACCCTTGTAGAGCATGGCAAGAAGACCGGATATTGTCATCACCTTCCAGCCATAGGGCTTTCTGGAGAAATGAGAGATAAGTTCACTCATCACCACCGGTACCTTCTTCTCATCCTTCACACTGATGTAGTCATGCATCTCCTGTAAAGCCAGATGATTCACTTCAGACGTGCTCACTCCGAACTGTGTAAGATCAGCCGATTTCAGCACCCGGAGAACATCCGAATCAGACGCAAACTCTTGGTTCACATAATGGGATTTATGATAAACAGCCTTGATGAGTCGCTCAAATCCATCCCGTACCAGTTCCTTCGGACTTCCAGACGAAAGGGAAACCTCAATGCCATCAACAAAAACCCGGGCATCTTTCACCCCCTCATGAATAGCAGAGATAGACGATTCCTTCAGGGACGCTGCTTCCTGCTGCTTCTCAATAAGATATTTCTTCATCAGCTCATCATTCCGGTTCGACCGGGTCTGCTTTAGAAATTTCTCAATTTGAAGATACCCCTGAATCTGCCCGACAAATCCACTCTCTTCCGGAAAGATAAAAAGAAGCGTATCTTTCGAGTCAATATTACTCAAATTCTCCCCGCCAAGAGACTGCTGACCGCTCCCTCTGACATACTCATCAGCAAGCGGAGTCAGAAACCGGATCGTCAGATCTGCATCAGAAGAGGAGGATACCTTGTCATCAACCGACTTATTGAACTTATACTCGCCATATGACTTCTGACAGATGGAATTGGACGTAAACACCTGATCAAAGATCTCCTGCACAATCAGATGACGGTCAATATCAATCTGTTTAATCTCCCTGTTGATCTCCTGCTCCTCATTCGTCAGGAAATAGAAGTTATCACCGGACTTACTAATAAGGGTCTCCCGTTCAAGCCGGTTCAAAGAAGCAATAACCCGTTCCCGAAGCTGTAACTTATCCTCATCAACGCTGGACAATGAAAGGACAATAATATTATCAAGATTTTTTGGTAACTCCTGTACATGGCGGATCATAAAGAGCGTCTTGAGCAGGAGACAGTCAAACTCCTCAAGATGTTCATTATCCCCCGCCTGGGTGATCGTCCGCTTAATAATGGGATCAAGAAAACTCTCTATCGTATCATAAAAGGAATAAAAGGGCACCAAAGTTCCAAGATCAGAAGACCCGTACCGCTCTGCTGCCTCCTTGTATGCATTGAGCATGGACCGCTCACCCTTGGCCAGATGTTTCCCGGTAAACCCGGTCGTCCGGATCTTCTCAAACACCTTCTGCAGGACGATAAACTGATAGGGAACAAACGGATACACCGAGGTAAAATCATCACCATCCCGGTAATTCTTCATCTCCGCTCCCCCTGAGAACGAGATAAGATTCTTTAATATGGTCTTCTTCTCCTCATAAAAGAGAGAGAGCATCTCGGTATACTCCTCTTTCTTCTTCAGTATCCTCTTCTTGATAACCTCGTCAACATTTGCACTGGAAAGACTGACACGGGTATCAAACCTGGCCTGAATTTTGGAAAAGTCCTGTTTCACCTCTTTTCCTTTCATCGCCTTTAAGGCAGTCTCAATATCAGCCTGTGATGTAACGATAATCCATGCCTTTCCCTTAAGGATTGTCCCGAGTTCCTCAGCTACCGTCTGCAGGTTCAGCATCAGCTGGCTGTTATCACCGATATACTGCCCAATCTCATCAATCAGGAAGACCACCTGATGATCTCTCCCCCGAGCCTCACAATAGGTTTTAACCTTCTGTGCAAACTTCTCCGGCGTGAGAATATAATTCTGCCCATCAGATTCAAACATCCGTTCAGAGGACTCCTTACTCTGAAACAAACACCGATCCAGGGCTTCAATAATAACATCCTGCTCAAAAGAATACCGGGTTCTGACCTCTTCCCAGGGTTCTCCTGAGATCTCTGCTATTGCATCCTTAAACTTCTGATACAGCCCCTTCTCTTCAAGCCTCTCTTCGAGCTCCGCAATCCAGAAGACATCAGGAAAATACCCTCTCTTCTCATTAAATACCCGCATTAGGATATCGACAATCCTCTCTCCCGTCTCCCCTGACTTTGAATCAATATTAAAGAGGATAACATCCTTTGTCCCGGTCCTGACAGACTTCTCTATTGTAGTTAAAATATCAGAGTCAGAGATCTTTGACTGAAAAAACTCAAGTGCACTCTTTCCGAAAACCTTCCGGTTCTCAAGAAGGTATGAGAGAATCTTCAGAAAGTGAGACTTCCCGGATCCGAAATCACCTGATATCCAGACCCCGGTCTTATCAGTAGGAGAATCAAGAGCTGATGCATACCGCTGAAAGAAGGTATCAATGTATTTGAGCGATTCCTTCGTGACCACATACTCATCAAGTTCAGTAAATACATTCTGATCATCCTCCTGATCGACCTTGATGACACCATTAATCTCTCGTGTAATATCATTGATAAATAAATCCTGAATCTTCGGCTCCATATTACATCTCCCTTTATGCAGTTCCTTCGTCAATCATCCGAAACGCCCGGTAATAATTTGCATCTTTGAATTTCCTGAAAAGACTCAACTCCGAATTGGTATACTCACCGGGGTAAAAGGCTAATAACGGAATATTTCCCAGAACCGGTTGAAGATTGTTGAGAATAGAGTGGAGCCTTATAAGTGGCCAGGCTTTTCCTATCCCGGTAAGTAATATCAACTCAAAAGCGTCCTCTGAAACAACTCTCTGCTGAATCTCATTCTTTAAATTCTCTGGTTTCAGAATAATCTGCAATTTTTTTAATAATTTATCCGACCCTTTATTCTTCTCAAATTCATTGATCTTATCTGATGATATTTTGCTCTCAATGATCTCTAGACATAATTCATACAGATCTATCTCCATATAATGAATAGAGCGAGAAGTCAGTTTTTCCTGAATCTTCCGTATCGAATATCTGACAAAATGTTCATCTTCCGGCGGGTAATCAAATATCCAAAAGGGGATCTCATTCCCGAGCCCTCTTGCTTTTAAAAAATCCTCACGAACGATTTTCCCTTTGAGAAGTTCCATCCGGGCCTCAGTATTCATATATGAAGTCCAATCAAAGAATCATTAGAATTTACTTATAAATATAGATTGTGAAATGTATACTTCATCCCTTTTCTCCCACGTACTGATCACTCCATTCAAAAATGAGTCAAGAACAGATCGAAGAAGAATAGAGCTCCATGCAAGACAGCTTTGTAGATTAATCCAGATCTTGAGGCATAATTTTTCAATAATTCGTAATACATTGTATATTATATCCTGAATCTAGAGACACTTCTCTGATCCATTTCTTTAACCCCGACGTGCAAATCTCTTATTATCGTGGTCTAAACTACAATTATTGAAACTTTAAAGAGACATTAGAAAAAAAGAGAGAATTACGAGTATTTTCTGATATTTTAACGATAACTAATAGTACATAACCCTCCTTTAGACCATCGATCCGAAGATAAAGACCTAAAAAATTTCAGAAAATTTCAATGAGAGAGTTTCGTTTATGTTGCGGCATTTTGCAAGGTGCCGCAGTGATCTCTCTAATTTATCCCATCGTTTGTTTATGTTCCCTTTGCCAAATAAATTTTGATTCAAAACACTCAAAAACTCTAATCCTTTCTCTTAAAATACTTTTGACCATAACATCGGGGTAAATTTTCCTTTATCATTTTTTCGAGACGTAGATATAATTCAG
>JAAYPD010000022.1 GCA_012520015.1 Methanomicrobiales archaeon | reverse complement strand
GAGATAAGACCAAGAGCAAGGCTTGTAAGCGGTCCTGCCAGTGCCATTACAAATTCTGTCCCTGGCTCAGGTTCCTGTTCTTCTATCGCCGCAACCCCGCCAAAAAACAGGAGCGTGATATTTGAGATCTCAATTCCTGACCGGAGCGCAACCAGGGAGTGTGCAAGTTCATGTATGAAGACTCCTATAAACAGCCCGATAGCGACGGTTCCGCCAAGTATGTAAGGAACATAACCGGAGAGTATGAGCTGGTCATCAATACTTACATGAAAAATATTTCTGACCATGTTAACAGTAAAGCCAATATCTGAACCGATTACCCAGGCAAATAATGGAATTATCAGGAGAAATGTGAAATGAATCAGGACTGGGATGCCAAAAAGCCGGCCGAGTTTAAATGAGCCATCCATAATTACCAGATATGTTGCGTTGTTGTAACCAGTATATCTATCGAGTACTTTCTATATGATAAATACCGGTCATACCTGGAATAATAAGATAACCTTTTTTATCTATCCGGTATCAATCTCAATGCAGTATGAAGAATCAGATAACTGACCTGATCGGACTTAAAATTTATTCTGAAAACGGGATGTTCATCGGTGAAGTCGATGATATTATTCTCGATATCGATTCAAAAAGGATAGATTCACTTGCAGTGGGAAAATTAAACCCTGAAGTGGTTGAGATTAAGTCACATAAAGGGGTAAAGGTCCCGTACCGGCTGGTTAAAAGTATATCTGATGTGATCGTCATTAGGCACATCCCCCACATGTTCAGAAACGAAGGGGAACTATAATCCCTGGCTCCATGAAAAAGAGGGAGATCTTCTCGGATCTTAGGGCGCTCCCTCCAATAATTGTCCGTCTTGATGGCAGGGCATTTCACCGGCTGACTCAAAGATCAAATTTTTCCGAACCTTTTGATGAAAAATTTGCTGATGCAATGTCATCCGTGACTAAGTCACTGATGGTGGGCGCAGGTTTTGCTCCGGTATTTGGTTATACCTTTTCTGATGAGATAAGTCTTTATTTTACCGAAGATCTCTTTTTGGGGCGGATTGAAAAGATTGATTCTGTGCTGGCTTCATATGCAGCAAGTGCCCTGACTATTGCATTAAACCTGCCAGAACCGGTCTCGTTTGATGCACGGATTATTCCGGTCACCAGGGATCTTGTTATACCCTACCTTGCATGGAGGCAGCAGGAGGCATGGCGTAATCACATGAACGGGTGGAGTCAGAAGCTGCTCAGGGATGAAGGGTATAGCCCGAAAAAAGCTGCCATGATGCTTGACAGGATGAAGGCGCCCGAGCTTCATGAACTGTGCTTTCAGCGCGGGGTAAACCTTGCCGCCACGCCTGCCTGGCAGAGAAGGGGGATCTTTGTGCACAGGACCATCATTACAAAAAAAGGCTTTAACCCTGTTACGAAGGAAAACACCGAGACTACAAGAAGAGTAGTCATTATCGATAAAAATCCCCCCTTGTTTGGCAAATCTGATGGAAAAGAGTTTATTAAACAGGTTCTTTCGAATTAAGACTAACTGCACCACCATGAACTCTCACCCTTTTTTTTCACCTGATAACCGGCTGTATACATCTTCAAGTAAAGAAGTTATTTTATCCCAGTCATGCCCCCTGACATATTCATTCAGGCAGTTTTTATCAGGAGATTGTGAAAGAAACCGCCTAATTCCAAGGGCGATATCATCAGGAGAAGGCCTGGCACAATATCCGCATCCGGAAAGGACATGAGCTGTTCCAGCGTTAAGGGGGCTCTTGATTGTAACAACAGGAAGCCCGCAGGCCATGGCTTCAATAAATACTATACCAAAGCCTTCTCTCTC
>JAAYPD010000252.1 GCA_012520015.1 Methanomicrobiales archaeon | reverse complement strand
TTGGATCTGGATCAATCTCTAAAGCTGTCTTACATGAATCTCTATCCATATTCTTTTCTCCTGCACCGGCAGATCAGTATCCCATTCGCTATGGCTGATCTTAAGGATATTTCCTCCTTCACGGGCAATTATCGCGAGCACTTCTGCAAGTGAACCAGGCTGATCTTCGATGACAAAACTGAGTCTTACCAGCCTTCCCTCCCTGGCAAGTGCCTGCCGCATCACCCTTGATAACTGGTGACTGTCAACATTGCCACCGCTTATGACCAGTACAATCCTGCTGCCCTTGGGAAAGGAAAATTTCCCGGACAGGAGGGCAGCAAGTGGTGTTGCCCCGGCACCTTCGGCAACAATCTTTTTTCGTTCAAGTAACCAGAGCATGGCATCCGAAATCTCCCCGTCATCGACAAGAACGATCTTGTCTACCATCTCACGAAGATAAGGAAGAGTATGAGTTCCAGGCCTTGTAACACGTATACCATCTGCAAGAGTCCATTCGTTCTTTATTCTGACCCCGTCATTCCCATATTTTGACAGGTATGCAAAAGGACATGCGTCTGCCTGAACTCCAATTATTTTACAGGATGGAACCCTGTTTTTTACTGCAACACTGATGCCAGATACAAGGCCTCCACCCCCGACCGGGACGACGATGATGTCTGGGGAAGGCAGATCATCACATATTTCAAGGCCTATTGTCCCCTGGCCTGCGATGATCTCCGGATCGTCAAATGGGTGAACATATAACATCTCATCACTGGCAAGTTCCATCGCCCGGTTCATTGACTCTTCAAGTGTCTGCCCATACAGATGCACATCAGCGCCATATCCTCTTGATGCCTCTTGTTTGGAAAGGGAAGACCAGAGTGGCATTATCACCGTCGCTGGAATGCCTGCAGCCTGGGCAGCCACAGATACCCCCTGCGCATGATTACCGGCAGATGCCGTGATGACGCCGGTCAGTTCTGTCCTTTTTGAATGAGCCAGGATCTTGTTCATTGCTCCACGTATCTTAAATGATCCGGCTTTTTGCAAAGTCTCAAGTTTTAGATAAACATGGGCACCCGTGATCCGGGAAAAAGTTGAAGAATAAATGAGTGGTGTCTTGATTACATAAGGAGCAATAGCTACTCCTGCAGCTCTTATCTCCTGAAAGAGATCATAAGCCATGTATCCTGATTATTTTTGGGCTTTAATAATTCTCTGCCTGCCGCAAAAATCAGATGTACTTATTCCTTCTCAGCCAGTCGCGCTGGGGCGGAGTATATCGATAGGAGATATCGCATTTTTCATCCTGGAATGACCATGGCGTGATGATAATCACATCACCTTCGCGGATCCAGGAACGGCGCTTCATCTTTCCTTTAATCCTGCCAAGACGGGTCACTCCATCAGAACAGCGGACGCGTATGTGAAAAGAGCCAAGCATGAGCTCAGCATATGCAAACTGTTCCCCCTTCCTGCTATTAGGCAGACGAACCCTGATGGTTTCCACATCTGGTTCTTTTTTCTGTTCAACTGCTGGTACATTGTCTGATTGAATATCTGATTCTGTGATCTGATCATCTCCGGTAAAAAGTGCAAAAAATTACTAAAAACCCTGTCAGGAGTATTATACAAATTTCGGGCAATAAATTCGCACTAGTAAATGTGACAAAAATTCTATTGAATCCTGCCAGTGAGTGTAATAGAAGCTATGGAAGTTTAAATAGGTATCGGATTATCCAGGATCTTTACGGTTCTTATACTTTGTCCAGGACAAAAAAATTATTATGAAGTACCCAGGGCAGACCTGACCAGATTCAGTTCACATAATTGACATATACCTATATGTAAAAAAGCCAGATTAATATTACATGATAGAACTGGAACCAATAGGTGTTATTCACTCACCATTTACCGAACGGGGAACGGCACCAAGACAGGGAAGGGCCTGCTGCGAACAGGTGCAGGTTGAGATCTTTCAAAAATATGCCCCGGGTCTTGGTACCATGGAAGGTTTGTCCCATATATGGGTGCTGTACTGGATGGACAGGGCAGAACGTGATGTCCTCTTTTCAAGGCGGCCTGACTGGGACGAGCCAAGGCCCGTGTTCACCATCCGGTCACCGGCACGACCCAATCCTATCGCACTCTCAATAGGCAGGATTGAAGAGGTGTCTGGCAGGACCATAA
>JAAYPD010000251.1 GCA_012520015.1 Methanomicrobiales archaeon | reverse complement strand
TAAGAATCCCTGCCCTGAACAAAAGAGAGGCTGCATGAAGATTTGTTCCGGCGCCAGCTTCTATCACCGTGCGGTACCTTCCGGCTATGAACCTTGCAACAGCCCTCTCAATATGTTTATACCCGCCCATTACCCAGTCTATTGGAGATGAATATCCTTATTTTTTGGGATCGCGGGGCACCAGCCGGCCTGGAAATCCCGGTCGCCCGGATCATTTCTCAAATCCTTGATATTCCGGCAGAAGTCTGTGAAAGCCCTGTTTTATATAATGGGTTTGACAGGAGCCGAAACCAGTTTAATGCAGGCGCAATATTATCATGTCTTGATGTCTTCTCCCGTCGGACTGAAGAAAAGAGCTTTATATTGCTGGTAACAGGCGATGACATCTTCAGGCCTGGTAACAGGTATGTTTTTGGACTGTCCCGTCCCGCAACAAGGACCGCCGTTATCTCATCGGCCAGGTTAAATAATGAATACTGGGGGCTCCCGCCGGATGAGATGATGCTCATCGACAGGTTGTCAAGGGAAGGTGCTCATGAAATCGGGCATCTCTTACATCTTGAACATTGCGATAATGCATCATGTATTATGGCAAATCCATTAACACTTGATGATCTGGACAATAAAAAACCGATGCTCTGTCCTCAACGCCAAAGTAATATTATAAAAAACCCGGTATCTGTCAGTTTATAAACCGGCAGAATAACTTTACCACTTTTTTAAATACATGGTTAAACAGGATCTGGTAAAAACTCCCATAAGGCTCCGCCTCGTGATAAATTCATGAAAGACAACCAGCTCCTGGCCCAAGAATAATTTTGGATTGTCTTCTGGTTGATTGATCAGATCAAGCAGATATTTCCCTTTTGAATATCAGGACCGTTGCGATAACGCCAAACACGATATTCAGGTAAAACATTATCAGCCGCCAGAGTATGATAAAAACCCCCAGGACTGCTGTGGGAACAAACAAGGCATACAAGGGTGTGGCTGATAGTTCTGCAATACCTGATGCACCAGGAGTCAGCGGGATCATACTGACAAGTGCAATAATTATCTGGCTCAGCATGGACTCGGATATCGACGGGGGAAGACCAAGCCCCATGAGAATTACTGACGCAACGATGAATTCTGAAAACCAGAACAGAATAGAGAATACCGACCCCTGGATGATACCTTTCTTTCCATGACCGGTAAATGCGGTGATGCCTGAACAGAAGTTATCAAACTCCACATCAGTACTGGTTATGATATAGCGAATACCTGGTTTCTTCATCTTGGCCTCAATCCAGTAAAGCAGGCGCATGATCTTGTCTTTTGCAGAAACCGGCTTTTTTGCTGCAAAAATGAGAATGGCAACAAACAGGATGAGAAGAGCAAGGGATAAGAATATTACAAACACTATTCCCTCGCCCAGGTTCCAGATGACCTTACCCATCACAAGAAGGGAGAATATTGTCAGGCCAACAAGGATGACTGCATCCAGGACACGTTCCATGATGACAACCGCGGTTGCATCACCGATGGGCATATCTGCCTTATAGAGTTCATGTATCCTGACCGGTTCGCCGCCGGCCTGACCAGGGGTGATCGCACCAACCAGGAGATTCGCAACTACCATGTTAAAACAGTGGCTGTATTTTACCTGGTACCCAAGTGATGCCGACATAACCTTGATTCGTGCAGCCCAGAGTGAAAATGAAACAAACCGGAGACCGATTGCAATTAATAAGAAAAGTATGTTTATGTGGGTCAGGTATTGAAGAGTATCCTCGTTAAACGTTGATGCAAGGATAAAGACGAGGATAGCCATGGAGAAAGCAAGAGAAAGATAAAACCACTTCTTCTGTTTTTTGTCCATCTTCTCTCTCCGGTTCGATAATTCCTGCAGATATTATTTTTATTACTATATCTTTTTTCGCGAAGAAGATCAGTCTGGCAGGAGTGAGAGCCGTTCCAGCACCTCTTCGGCGGCATCAATACCCCCGTCAAGGTAAAGAGCACCGGCAAATGCCTCCATGCACTCTGCAAGAACCCTTCCTGAAGTCCATACATGCATCCGTGCCTCTCCCTTACCCCACCTTACATACTGCTCAAGATGAATGGAACGGGCCGCATCTCTTAAGACTGACATATTGACCAGGTCCATCTTCCTGACAGAGACCATCCCCTTGTCATGCTCACCACCTTTTACAAGACGGGTCAGAATGATTAGCTCAATGACTGCATCACCAAGGGTTGCAAGTGCATCAAGGTGGGAATCTTCTGCCAGACCCTGCTCTTTGCTATAGGCAAGCCTGGTAAGTGCCCTAAGCAGGAGCGACTTGTCCCTGAAGCTGTAACCTGTTACCCGCTCCAGCTGTTCGGGGAATAGTGTGGTGGTCATAGATCGGTGGCAAGCATTCTGGTTATTGAACGGGCTGCCTGTTTTGCTCCACCCATTGCAAGGATGACCGTTGCTGCTCCTGTGGTTACATCCCCTGCCGCAAAGATCTTAGGGTTAGAGGTTCTCCCATCTTCTCCAGTGACCACATTGCCGACCCTTCCTTTTTCAAGCCCGGGTATCTGGCTGACAAGAACCGGGTTAGGACCCTGGCCGATCGCCTGAATGACAACATCACAGTCGATGGTAAAGGTGTCATTGGCAACCGGTTCAGGGATGGGGCGTCCGCTCTCATCCAGGTTACACATCTTCATCCTGATACATTCAATTCCGGTTACGGTCTGTTCACCAAGGATGCGGACAGGGTTAACACAGGTTACAAATTCTATGCCCTCTTCCCTTGCATGATGAACCTCTGCTGCACGGGCAGGAAGATCTTCCTCACGTCTCCTGTAGACGAGCATGACATCTGCTCCCATCCGTCTTGCAGTACGGGCAGCATCCATTGCAACATTGCCTCCGCCGACAACGACAACCCTGCCACCTCTTGCAACCGGTGTATCATACTGGGGAAACCTGTCAGCATGCATGAGATTGACCCTTGTCAGAAACTCATTGGCAGAGTAAACCCCGCTAAGGTTCTCTCCAGGTATTCCCATGAAATACGGAAGTCCTGCACCGGTCCCAAGAAGGATGGCATCATACTGCTTAAGTTCTTCATATGAGATGGTCCGACCGACAAGGTGGTTAAGACGAAGATCAACGCCCATGGAAAGTATGAGATCAATCTCTGCCTTTACCACGTCTTTAGGCAGACGAAAGGACGGAATCCCATATGTCAGAACACCGCCCGGTTCATGAAGTGACTCATAAAGGACTACATCATGACCGTCTTTTGCAAGTTCCCCTGCTCCAACAATACCTGCCGGCCCTGATCCAATGACTGCAATCTTCTTTCCGGTCGGCGGCTTTCGTGCCGGGACGGTAAGGCCCTGGACAAGTTCCCTGTCAGCTGCAAACCGTTCAAGCTGGCCTATCCTGACAGGAGTCTCTTTATTTCCAAGGATGCACAAAGCCTCGCACTGGGTTTCCTGGGGGCAGACACGGCCACAGATCGCAGGGAGAAGATTCTGCTGCCTGATATTTTCTGCCGCTTCCAGGAATCTGCCATCTGCAATAAGAGCAACAAATGCTGGAATGTCGATATTTACCGGGCATCCGTCGACACATGCAGGTTTTTTGCACTGGAGACATCTGCCGGCTTCTTCCATGGCCTCTTCCGGGGACAGACCAGAGTCCACCTCATCAAAGTCCTTTAACCGGTCTGAAACGCTTCTGTCGCCCATTTACTGGTTCCTCCCGCAGGTGCACTGATGTTCTTTCCACTGGGCAAGAGCCTCTTTCTCATGCTCTATATAGTATCTCTGCCTCTGCATCAGGTTGTCAAAATCAACCTCGTGAGCATCAAATTCAGGCCCGTCAACACATGCAAACCTTGTCTTTCCGGAGACAATGCACCGGCATGAACCACACATCCCGGTCCCGTCAACCATTATAGGGTTAAGGGAGACGAAGGTCCTGATAGCTTTCTCACGGGTAACATTTGACGTGACCTTCATCATGATTGTAGGCCCTATGATCCAGACTGCATCAACATTCTCATCATCAATAACCTGTTTTAAAAGGTCTGCTGCAAATCCGTGATGACCTTTTGATCCGTCGTCGGTGGCGATGAGAAGTCTGTCGCAGATCTCAGCCATCTCTTCTTCAAGGATTAAAAGATCTGCATTTCGTGCACCAAGTATACCAACAACCCTGTTACCGGCATCTTTGAGTGCCTGGGCAATGACCGGGGTTGATGCAATGCCCACGCCCCCGCCTACAAGAACGCAGGTTCCATATTTTTTTATCTTGCTCGGACATCCAAGTGGACCTGCAATATCACTTATAAAACCTCCTGCAGGAATTTCTGCAAGAGCATGCGTGGTCTTTCCAACCGCCATAAAGATAATCCTG
>JAAYPD010000250.1 GCA_012520015.1 Methanomicrobiales archaeon | reverse complement strand
CTTTTTGAAAGGAAGATGATGCTCCAGCTTGCGGAAAAGGCCGGGATGGAAAAGGGCATTAAGATAGGAAAGGAAGAAGGCAAAGAGGAAGGCATTGAGATAGGAAGGGAAGAAGGTATTAAGATAGGTATAGAAAAAGGTAAAGAAAAAGGAAGGGAAGAAGGTATTGAAATAGGTATAGAGAAAGGCAAAGTAGAGGGAAGGGAAGAGGGCATGGCCATTGCCGGAAGGAAAGTTGCCTTAAACCTTGTTGCCCTTGGAATGGACGATGATACAATATCAAAAGTCACAGGTCTCTCACAGGAAGAAGTAAAAAAGTTAAGAGAACAATAACCTCTAAATCCCTTTTAAATAAAAATTATAAAGATATCACAGGTGACAGGTTATTATTCGAATTCAAGAACAATGATCAATCTGATCATCATCTTTCCACTGCTATTCGTCTGGCAGGGTCTGGACTTTACGGGTATTGGATTTGCATCGGCAAATTCACAGCAAATACCCAATGACCCGTTTAGTGTTCAATCCAGGCTTACTTAACGACTCTCCACTATCATCGGAGGAGCCTCGTTATACCTCTTTAACGATGTCACAGAACAGACAGGTTTCTGGTGTGTATCGGCGTTAATAATATTCACAACAATAGCCTTTGCATATCAACTTGAGACTTTAACTTAAGACTAATTTATGGCTCTATATCCAGACGATTTTTATCGTTTATGATCATACCGATAATAATCACCAGAATAAAGGGTTCAGTTCATGAATACCGGTATCCCCCTCACAAAATGCAGGAAATTATGTATAGTGTATAGCCAGCATAATGCACTATCCCGGAATACTTCCCGGAATACTTATTCATGCACTCTGACCCTTCCTGTCGTTGATTATATCATTTCAGATTTAAAAATTAATGACCTGAATTCATGACAGGAAACAATAGTCCAGGCACGGATGAGAAGATAACAATATTTATCCCACCTCACATTGCAAAATCCCTTGATCTGGTCGCAACGGAGATGGGAATTACAAGGGAAAAGCTCATCATTCACATATTAAACCGGTGGAGAATGGAGAACCGTGTAAATACCGGTCCCCAATGCAGCATCTGTCAGATAAATCCGGAAAGTCCTTCCGATGAGATGAGAATCGACCGGTATTAATAGATAAAAAGATAATGTGTTATTCATGGCTGAGGAATCATACCGGGAGACTGAAATTGATGGCCAGGTTGTAAAATGGGATCCTGAACAGATAAGAAAGATCCAGGAACATCCATGCTACAGCGAAAAAGCAAGCCATACATTTGGAAGAGCCCATCTTGCCGTGGCCCCAAAATGCAATGTTCAGTGCAATTACTGTATCAGGAAATTTGATTGTGTCAATGAGAGCCGCCCGGGCGTTACAAGTGAGGTTTTAAACCCCACCCAGGCTCTTGAAAAGGTCCGGGAGATAATAGCACAATATCACTTCATAAAAGTTGTGGGAATTGCAGGCCCTGGAGATCCCCTTGACAATGAAGAGACCTTTGAAACCTTCCGGCTGGTTCATGAGGAATTCCCCCACCTGATCCTGTGTGTCAGCACAAATGGACTTCTTCTGCCAGATAAGATAGACCTCCTTGAAAAATATGGCGTTACCAATATTACAGTAACAATGAACGCCATAGATCCTGATATTGCAGCCAAGATCTACCAGTACATAGACTATAAAGGCCGTCGCTACTATTCCAGTCGTGAAATGGGAGAGCTTATGATTTCACGCCAGCTGGAAGGAATAAAGATGGCAGTTGAGAAGAAGATGCTGATCAAGGTAAATACCGTTTACATCCCCGGGATAAACGATCATCACATCCCTGATATCGCCAAAAAAATCAGTGAGATGGGTGTTTATATTCATAATATCATACCACTGATCGCACAGGCAAAATTTGCTCACATTACCCCTCCGACAATGGAAGAAAAGATGGCAATGCAGGAAAAATGCAGACCATATGTTCGGCAGATGTCTCATTGTCAAAGATGCAGGGCTGATGCAATCGGCTGTCTTGG
>JAAYPD010000249.1 GCA_012520015.1 Methanomicrobiales archaeon | reverse complement strand
TCCTGGGAAGATCTCTGTAATCTTTCTTCCGACTACCTCTTCCTTTGGGAGCTTTTCAACTCTCTCCAGTGCAGGGTTAATATCAGTAAAGACAAAGTCGGCACCGTCATCGACCGCCTGATATAAGGCGATGGGATTCAGGCTCTTTGAAAAGATCTCTGCCCATCTCTCTCTGCTTTTCTTAAGTTCACGCCTGGACTCGACTTTTTCTGTGATATCGATACCAATGGCAAGATATTTTTTATCTTCGTCTTTTATTTCTGGTAACTCTTTGATATTCCATGAAATTATCCGCTTATCTCCGTTTTTTGCCTGAATTGGGGTTTCAAAGCTTTTTAACTCTGTACCTGATGAAATTGCATTGAGTATGGTATGCATGATCATCTCCCCGGTCTTTGGATCAGGGTGCATACTCTTCCAGATGGTCTTTTCTCCAAGAACCTCTTCTTTTTGGTATCCACTAATTAGTTCGGCAGCAGTATTCCACAGGTGGACGATGCCATTGATATCGACGGCCATCACCCAGACACTGGCATTTTCAATTATCTTCTCCTGGAAAGACGATACTCTACTGAGGTCATCCTGGGATTTTCTGATCACTTCAGAGAGGTAAGTTACTACTCCTGCAACTCCCACAAAGATGATAACCCTTATTCCTGCCTCAAGGGCGATATTCATATCCCTGGTATAGATGATCATCAGGCTGAAATAGATAAGGGACAGGATACAGGAGAACAGAAAGCCCTTTCTCAGGTAAAAGAAACATGCAAGAACGATCGGGATATAATAGAGGTTCTGGAAGATGATGGTGTAGCCGATCTCAAGAAAACCTATGGTTATGCCGATGCAGCCAAGGGAAGATGCCAGTAGCAAAATGAAAGGTAATGGCAGATTGAATCTGGGCTGGGATTTACCCATAAATCTTTGTCCTGTATATTTGTAAATATGATAACGGGAGTATTTTCACCGGATAGTACTTAATACAATCGCAGACCTCCAGGAACCGATGTCGCTTGATAGTGGCAGGATTACAATTCGTCCTTGATCTTATCGATTATTCCCTTGATATCCAGGAGTATGACCAGTTCAGACCTGGTTCTGTCGTCAGTGGTCTTTGTCTGCTTTTTTATGACGCCAAGCTGGTATCTCTCACCAGCCCTGTCATTGAGGTCTATCTCGTCTTCCCTGTAGTTCTGAACCGAACGGACATCATCTACCACGATACCGACCGCCTTGTGACAGATTGATGGATCAAGGATGATAACCCGTTCTTTTTTCTTTACTTCTCCTGTTGTCCCGGTCTCTTTTACCGAGAGGAAGGCCTGCAGGTCGATGACGGTGGTGATAACTCCCCTAAGGTTTGTCATTCCCCTGATATAACCAGGTGTATTTGGAATAGGAGTGATTTCCGGGCTGTTAATGACCTCTTTTGTCTCAAAGAGATCTACTGCAAAACCCTGCGTTCCGATGACAAACTCCACGACCTTGTCTTCCCCTGTCTTTGCCGACTTAACTTCCTTTTTCGGCGCAGAGGCATCGGTTTCAGGAATTTTTTGATCCGTCTCATCGTACAGGCTCTCGTCATAATAGTAAGAATGTGATGAAGACATTTTTTCCACCAAAAAAATTTCCAGGATGTTTTAGATCCTGAACATGTTGACCTGTTGCTGGACCCCTTCAACAATTCCGTTAAGGTTGTTTATTAATATAGAGATCTGGTTTATAGCTGTGGCTGCCTCATTACTTGACTGTGCAGACATATCGGCCTCTTTTGTCGTCTCTTCCACAAGTTTTCCGACTTCATGGACGGAGGCGGTTATCTCCTCGACCGATGCAGCCTGCTCTTCTGATGCAGCAGCGACGTCGGCAACATTATGGTTGATATCCTCGATTAATTCGACGATGCGGGTAAAGGCGTTAAGCGTGTCTCCAAGTG
>JAAYPD010000021.1 GCA_012520015.1 Methanomicrobiales archaeon | reverse complement strand
TCTTAAAAATTTTTTGGATATTTATGTGAATATTCATTATTTTTTTGAAATATCGATCTGATAAACTGAACACACCTCACCTTTAATTATCGATGAGATCTTATACTCTCATACTCACGATATTTCCCTGTCATTCTAAATATTCAACAAATACTCCCTGAATGAGGATAACTGAATATCTATGTCTGATGAAAATAATAAATCGCCACTGGTTTCGGTGCTTTATGTTGACGATGAGGAAGACCTCCTCACCATAGGAAAGCTCTTCCTTGAACGTACCGGTCTTTTTCGGGTTGATACTTTGACATCTGCAAAGACTGCCCTCTCTTCTTCTTCCATAGAGACCTATGATGCCATTGTCTCTGATTACCAGATGCCGGTGATGGATGGCATCGAATTTCTAAAAACAGTTCGCGAACAGTATGATGATATCCCCTTTATTCTCTTCACCGGCCGGGGTCGCGAAGAGGTCGTGATAGAAGCAATCAATAACGGAGCTGACTTTTATCTCCAGAAGGGAGGGGAGCCAAAGTCGCAATTTGCCGAACTATCCCATAAAATCAGGCAGGCGGTCCGGAGAAAACAGGCGGAAAAATCAGTCCGTGAGTCTGAAAAGCGGGTATCGGATATCATTAACTTCCTTCCCGACGCAACCTTTGCCATTAATCAGAAAGGAGAAGTAATTGCCTGGAACCGGGCTCTTGAAGAGATGACGGGGGTTCCTGCAGTCAGTATTCTTGGGAAAACCCATGATGACTATGTCACTGCTTTTTATTTCTATGACCGCCCGCTCCTTATTGACCTTATTGACGAACCTGATGAGACTATAGAGATGCATTATCCCACACTTTTTAGGGATGGCTCATCTATTACTGCCGAGACAGAAATTGCCCGGAAAAATGGGGAAATATTTTATTTAACGATAAAGGTCAGCAGGTTATACAACCAGGAAGGCGATATCACCGGGGCGATAGAAACGGTCCGGGACATCACCCCCCTGAAAAATACCGAACGGGAACTCTTTACAAGTGAGCAGCGGTATCGCTCGATCATCCATGATCAGACTGATTTCATCGCCCGGTTTACATCCGATGGGACGATTACCTTCATCAACGAAGCGTATCGTGATAATTTTGCCCCTTTACTTGACCTGAAAGATGTTGAAGGGAAAAATATCCGCGACCTGATGCAGATTAAGAATTATTCTGCAGTAGAGGAGTTTCTTCGTTCACTTTCTGTTGACACACCAGTAAGGGAGATGGAACGGGAGGTTACCGGGACCGACGGAGAAAAGCACTGGCAGTTATGGACCGTCAGGGCTTTATTTGATGAGAAGGGCACTCCTGTTGAATACCAGGTATCAGGAAAGGATATTACCCGTCGGAAAAGGGACGAAGAAGAGATACATGCAGCATATGAAGAATTAGCTGCATCTGAAGAGTCTTTGCAGAGCTCCTACCGGGAACTTCTCACCAGTAAACAGGCTCTTGTTGACAGCGAATTCCGGCTCCGCTCCCTCATTGACAATACTGAGGAGTCTGTCTCCATGATTGATGAAGAGGGCCGAGTCATCGAATGGAATCGGAGTTCTGAAATGATATCCGGGATCCCGAAAGAAGTAGCCCTTGGAATGTATATCTGGGATCTCACCCTCCGGATGGCACCTGCAGAGCACCAGGATGCAGAGCATAGAAACGCAATAAAAGAAGCATTACAATCCTCGCTCAAAACAGGGGTACCGGTCTTCCCCGGACCACAGATTATTTCTGGCAAACGCCCGGACGGGACGACGATTATTACCCGCCAGAGGATCTTCTCCATGAAAACGGTTCGGGGATACCGGTTTGGGTCCATTTCTCATGACATCACTGAAGAAGTACTGGCAAAAGAGGCACTCAAAGAGAGCGAGGAGCGGTTTCGGGGGATAGCAGAACGTTCTTCGGATCTGATTCTGGTGCTTGATCATCATCTGTGTGTTACGTATGCTTCTCCTGCAGCACGGACAATACTGGGGTATGAGCCTCACGAACTGCTGGGAAAATCATATGAATTCGCGGTTCAGAATTTCTTTGAGCAGGGCGGCGATGTCATATCGCATGATGCGAAAGAGGTTTTGAATGGCGAATCAAAAGGAAAGAGAGTGTATGAGCGGGATATCCGGATCATCAAAAAAGACGGGACCCGTGCATACGTCAGTATTCATGCCGTACCGATATTTCAGGATGGAGTTCTGACAGGGGCTCAGGCATCAATACGTGAAATACTTCCGGAAGAGGATGACCTGGGGGAAAACAGATGATATATTCGTTTAATCCAAAAAACATCCCCGAAGAAAGCGATTGGTTCTCGTTGATCCGGAGTTCGAGGAAAAATGTTCTGGTTCATCTTAAATGAAATCCAAAGATAATTAAATTTCTAATCCCTGGGTATCTTTCTCCACCCGGTTGAGGGAATGGATATCTCAAATCTCGCTCCACTCCCAAACTCTCCTGTCTCAATGATTGAAATGTCAGTAATTGTAAGGATATCCCTGCACAAAGCCAGTCCAAGACCGGTATTTCTCCCATATCCTCTCTCAAATATCCTCTCCTTTTCTTCCGGGATTACTCCCACCCCGTCATCCTCACAGATAAGCACCATGTTGGATGCTTCTTCTTCATAAAACCGGATTGTCGTTATCGTTTCACCATACCTGACCGCATTCTCAATCAGATTATAGATGATCTTCACAAGGAGCGGATCAGCAAATACCTCAATGTCTTCAGATATATCATTCTTTATGATAACCGACCCAAGATGAACCTGTTCTGATGCATCACAAGTGATCTTTCGAATATTCTGCCAGATTGGAGATTTCACTCCAATCTCCTCATATTGCTTTGTAAACTGGATTATTGAGTTAATCCGTTCCGCAACAGATACGGCTTTTTTTGCTAACTCATACTCTGGAGAATCCTTCAGAGTTTCATCCAAAATGGTTAGATATCCAAGGAGTGCAACCAGCTGATTATTGATATCATGCCTTGTAATTTTTGTCAGAAGGTTTAGTTTTCGGTTTGCAAGTAATACCGCTTCCTCTGCCTTTTTTATCTCGGTAACATCGTGGAGAATTCCTTCAATGCCGATAATATTTCCATGAATGTCCCGGTAGAAATGACTGCTGACGGTTACCTGATGGATATTTCCATGTTTGTCAACGAGAGAAGTCGGAAAATTTGTAACTTTCTCATCTTTTTGAAGGAGCTCTAAAAGATTTTCGCGTTCACCTGGATTAGAATAGAACATATGAGAGATATTGCAGCCAATCATCTCATCAGCCGATGAAAATCCTGCAAGTCTGACTCCGGCAGGACTTATCATGATCAGGTTGCCAGAAATGTCTGCTCTATATACCAGATCCTGCATATTTTCAATAATCGTTCGGTACTGTAATTCACTCTCCTTCAATGCGGTTTCTGCTTTTTTCTGTTCCGTTACGTCAGTGAGAACAGCCAGGGTTGTATCCTTCAATCGTCCCGCAAGTGACGCTGATCGGACTTCAAGCCATCTCCGCTCACCTGAAGGGATAGCAACTTCAATTAAATAAGGTTTAATAGATATTCCCTGGTATCTGAATCCGATGTTTTGTATCAGGAGATCGTGATATTCTGGAGCTGCAAATGAGAGGACTGATGTTCCAATGATCTCCTCAGGAGTTTTTCCCATCAGCCGTGCCCCTTCATCATTGACATAGACAATGGTCTCCCCTTCATGAATAATGACGTAATCAGGAAGCTGATTGAGTAACTGATTCATCTCCTCTTTAGTAGATTTTAATTTGGTCCGTGTTTCTAGCAAATCTGCTATGTTCTCGATTGAAATCAGACTTTTCCCGGTTCCGGGAATGGAGGTTATTAATATCGCTCCTACCTGGGTCTCACCATTTTTCAAAACATAGGTAAATGCATTATTTTCTAAAAGAGCGGAGAGGTTTTTTTTCTGCAGAGCATAATATTCTATCATCCGCCCCCGGTCATCATCAGCAATCAGGGCAGGCCATTGTAACTGTCCGATTATCTCTGAGCGGGTATATCCGAATGCCTGTTCAAACTCTGCATTCATATCAGATATCACCAAATCTTCATTAAGAATCAACATGGGGATACCTGTTTTATCAAATATGGTTTTATACAGGATCTCTATCTGTTTTCGTTCAGTAATG
>JAAYPD010000248.1 GCA_012520015.1 Methanomicrobiales archaeon | reverse complement strand
CTCCAAGGCGTGATAGCAGGGTTTTAAACTTTTCAGATTGTATGACTGAAATAATGCCCTGTATCCTTTTATCTGACTCGAAGGCTTCCGCTCTCATCACAAGTTCGTACCGTTCTGTCCCGACCGTAATGAAGGGGAGATCATATGCTTTTGCTGCAGAATGGACTGCCATTCCAAGGTCTGCATCCCCGTTCATTACAGCAAGGCATACGGCAAGGTGAGTGGTTACTTCACGGCTGTATCCCTGGATGGTGTCAGGATTTATTCCTCTCTCTTTTAACATGTAATCAAGAAGAATCCTGGTTCCTGACCCTTTCTGCCGGTTAATAAACCTGTGAGTGGTAATGGCATCAAAGCCAAGGCCGGTTTTGGAGACTATGCCCTGCTCCCTTTCTGCTACACAGATAAGAACCAGGCTCTCACCAGGCATGAACCGTTTAAGGAATGCGATGTTATAATCGCCATCTTCCGAGAGAAGATGCATTGGTGCCAGGTGACAGTCGCCACGTTTTAATGCCAGAAGGCCTCCCATGCTGCCTACATGGACGGATGAAGGAAATACCCCGGTATTTTTTAACTGATCTGAAAGGTGGTCGATTACAGGGTCATGTGAACCGGTTATTAAAATCGTCTTTTCAGCCTCTGATATGGGCGTTGTAAGGTTTACAGATACCGTTGATCCTGGTTCAAGTCCTTCTGATGAGGCAGGAATGGTTATAAACCCGTTGGACCGTACAAGGCTCATCTGTATGCCTGACCCCCTTGACATGGGAAGGGCAACCCAGGACTCGTTTATTTTACCGATGGTTACGAGGACAAACTCATCTATTCCGATATCTGAGTGAAGCGGGCCGGCAAGCCTTGCATTTATGACCTGGTGTTCAGGAACATAAAGCCCGTACCATGATAGGGCAGGCAGCACTATCTCACGGAGGATGGTGTGGCAGGCAACAGGGTAACCAGGCATGCCTATCACCGGTTTTTTTGAAATTTCTCCAAAGATTACAGGTTTTGCCGGTTTAATTGCAAGACCGTGGACGAAGACTGTTCCAAGTTCCCCGATGATCCTGCTGGTATAATCCTTTGTTCCTTTTGATGAACCTGCTGAGATCAGGACAAGATCATGAGAACTTACCGCTTCTTCAACAGTTTTACGTATAAGGTCAGGTTCATCTGGTATCACCGGGTATAATGTCACCTGTGCACCTGTCTTACGGATCTCTGCGCAGGCCATCAGCATATTACTCTCGATTACCTGTCCGGGTTTTGGAGTTGTGCCAGGATTGACTATCTCGCTTCCGGTCGGGATCAGGGCTACGCGAAGGGTGAGGACATCCACGGTGCTGATTCCGTAAGATGCCATCGCTCCTATATCAGATGCCCTGATGACATGACCTCCTGGCAGGACCATCTCTCCAAGTGCTATATCTTCACCGACCGGGCGGATATGCTGCCATGGGTAGGCAGATGAACGGACAAGGTATCCTTCTCCTGTCTCTTCTGTGTCCTCGATCATGATAACGGCGTCATAACCGGAGGGGATGAGATTTCCGGTGTTGACCCTTGCATAATCTGTTATCAGTACCGGGGACTGGTCGGTGGCTCCATGGGTATCAGCACTTCTGACCGCGATACCGTCCATTGCAGAAAGATGTCCTGCCGGGTAAGAGAGAGGGGCATGAACTGCAAAGGCCGCCACAAGTCCGGCCGAGTCCTGGACTGGAACGTTTATTATCTCCGGTTCAAATGAAAAACGTGTTTTTAGTAGTTTTAATCCTTCTGATAATGATCTTAACTGCAGGTACCGTTCATTCATGCATTTCTCCAATGGTCAATAAATACACGGGTTCCCTTCTCATAACCTTCGGTATCTGCCGGTATACAAAGAAGGCCATCGCTGTTTACAAGGGTGTTGGTAAGTCCTGACTTTCCAAATAACGGAGTGATGTCATCATCCTTTTTTATCACCCTGACATAGTCCTCTCTGCCTTTGGCTGATGGAACAGGGGAAGTGAGCACTCCGGACTGCCTGACTGGAAAAGAGATCTCTCCGGTTATTGCATGCACCAGGTCCCTGACAAGGGCATGTAAAACGACATATGCAGAGGCTGGATGTCCTGGAAGGCCGATAACCGGTTTATTCTTCACCTGTCCGATAATTGTGGGCTTGCCTGGGGAGAGTGCAATGCCATGCACCAATAGTTCGCCATGGCTTCCTATGATATCTGCACACATATCCCGCTCTCCTTTTGAGCTTCCACCGGAGATGAGAACGATATCAGCTTCACTGACGGCCTTGTCAAGGGCCTCTTCAAGGAGCCGGTGTTCATCCTGAACAATCCCTATTATTACCGGAATTCCTCCTGACTCCTGGATAAACCCGGCGATTAGGTATGTGTTCACATCTCTTACCTGCCCTGGGCCTGGAACTTCTGTCACCGGAACGATCTCATTGCCTGTGGAGATTATGGCGATTCTGGGTTTTTCTGATACCAGTACATCTTCGACGCCACAGGCGGCAAGTACGCCCATAACCCTTGAGTTTATCTTTGTTCCTGCCTGAATGGCCGGTCTTTTGGTGGAGAAGTCTTCGCCTTTGTACACGATGTTCTCCCCGACCGCTGCAGGTTTTGAGATTAAAACCTCGTCATCCATTACTTCACAGTACTCGATCATTACCACGGCATCAGCCCCTGGTGGAAGAAATGCCCCGGTCGGGATGTACATGCATGTCCCTGGTAATACCCGGTCTTTTGATACGCCCCCCATGTCAATGCTACCAGAAAGCCTGAGCATTGCAGGAATGCTCTCACCAGCCCCGACTGTATCTGCTGCTACCAGGGCATAGCCGTCTACGGCAGATCTGTCAAAGCCAGGGATATCCACATCTGATATGATATCAGTTCTCAGGACATAACCGGCTGAACCGATGAGGGGGACTCTCTTTTCGCCGGTTTTTCTGGCCATCCCCAGAAGAACTGACCTTGCTTTTTCTACAGGAATGACCGATAAAAAACGGCTCATTTAAAGCAGCCAAGCTGACAGCCACGGATTTTTATATTGTTGGTATTGCAGTGCTTTGCAATGTCCATCTTGGACACTCCATATTTTTCAGAGATCTCAAATGCTTTCGGGCAGGTGATCTCGGTTGTAATTCCCTCAGTCTCAAAGACTGATTTTAACTTTTCAGGTTCCATATCTATAAATTGTAAATTTGATAATAAAGGTTATAGCTATTGATTACCATTAATGACTTCAAAACAGCTCATGCAAACAACATTACTTATTAGCTCACGCAAAGATCCGGCTGGATCACTAATTCACGAAGAACTCTGTAAATTGTTGGAAAAAGATGATTTCGCGACTCCTTTCATCAGGCATCTGCATGCCAGTGAGCGTCTCATATATCTTGACGGACCTTCTTTACCAAATGATGCAGATCGTATCATCTTTTTGTCAAGGCATGCAAGCGAAAGGCCGCGTCCTGTTCTGACGGTCCATGTTACCGGCAATTTTGGAACTGCCGATTATGGCGGGGAACCGGGGACCCTGACAGCGGCTGCAACAAATCTGATGCACGCGCTTTTAAACCGGCTTTTCATTCATGCTCCGGAAGGATACGAGGTAATGTACGAGGCTACTCATCACGGGCCTACCTCTCTTCTCCTGCCCTCCTGTTTTATCGAGCTTGGTAGCACCGAGACTGAATGGAATGACAGAAATGCCGCAGGAGCAGTGGCAAGGGCCGTGCTTGATGCCATCAGCATGGATATATCTGATGTCATTCCTATGGCCGGGTTTGGAGGGACACATTATGCCCAGCGTCAGACCGAGATTTCAAGGCTTACAAGGGGAGGCTTTGGTCATATAATGCCAACCCGTGACATTCCTCACCTTGACGGGGAGATGTTTCAGAAGATAATCTCATTGTCCGGTGCAAAGGCCGTTTATATCGATGGCAAGTCCATGTCAGGGAAAGAAGAGAGAATGATTGCCGGCCTTGCAGGTCAGAAGGGTGTTCCTGTGTTAGGGCAGGGTGACCTGGTGCAGATGAAAAATTTATCGTTTCATGATTACATGGCGATCAGGTCATTAGCAGACTCTCTTGTGAATGGATCTTCTGTAGTGATTCACAACCTTGAAATAATTGATAGCCCGGCTTCCATATCAATACCGGGCGGGTTGGTTGATGAAGTCATGAAAGTTGCGTCAGAAGAGTTTTTTTCTGCGCTTGACCCCCTGCCTGTTGCACACCTGACTGGCAGGGGAAGAGCATGCCATCCGGTTTTTATTACTAATGCTTCATTCAGCGCCAAAATAACGGATGAATTAATACATCTCTGTGTAATATTGTTACAGGACAGATATACCTGTTCTTTTGATGGGGATTTTTTAATCATCAGCAAATCAAGGTTTGATCCTGCCAGGGCCAAAAGTTTTGGGATTCCTCCAGGACCGCTTTACAGTGAGCTGATGGCAGGAAAGCCGGTAAAATCAGGCGACCTGTTAGTATATCCTGAGATGGTGATGACGGAGACAGAAAAGCGGATTTATGTTCCGCAGAGGCAGGCCAGATGAAATCAATCGTAGAAGAAGCGCTAAGCAGGGCAAAATCAGAGCAACAGTTCCCTCAGAATAACAGTGATCTTGATGCGGTCCTCCGGACGATGACGACGCGGATATCGGTCATTGGTTGTGGAGGGGCCGGGTCTAATACTGTTACAAGGATGATGGACGAAGGAATACCGGGCACCACCCTTATCGCGGTCAACACAGATGCCATGCACCTTGCAACTGTCAGGGCTGATCACCGGATATTAATCGGCCGGCAGAGGACCAGGGGGCTTGGGGCAGGATCGTATCCACAGGTTGGCGAGGAGGCAGCTCTTGAGAGTGAGCATGATATCCGCCGGGCGGTGGAAGACTCGGACATGGTATTTATTACTGCTGGTCTTGGCGGGGGGACCGGGACAGGTTG
>JAAYPD010000247.1 GCA_012520015.1 Methanomicrobiales archaeon | reverse complement strand
GGTCATCATCGGACCTTACGAGAAGAGAGAAAAAGACGTTGATTACACGATATCTCTGAAATTCAAAGGCTCTTCACCTGGTTCCATCAAGCCTGGGAGATCCTACGACTTCGATACGGTCCTCTCAAACCGGGGGACAGAATCAGAACATCTGGTGTTGACCAGGTACTATCTCTCTACGGATGCTGCCTACCAGGCCGGCCAGGATACCGAACTGAAAGTCGGCTGGAGACCGCTCTTCTATGCAGAAGCTAAAAGCTCCATTGGTTGGGATGTCGATCTCGCACTTCCAGAATCAATACAGCCTGGTTCCTACTATATCCTGGCATATGTAAACCAGGATCATGATGTCTTCGAGACTGATTACTCCAACAATATCGCGGCACTTCCTATTACCGTGGGAGCCTCATCCCAGGCAGCACCTCCGCCACCTTCCCCGACAAAGACGCCGGAACCGGTTCAGGCAAATGAGGGAGCAGAGAGGTATATCGCAACTAATGAGGATGAATATCCGGAAACGGACAGTAAAGGCCGTGATACAATCACATTTACCATTTCAGAAGATAATTCTGTTTCAGGGACCTGGAGATGGGAATACCAGGATCGATATGCAGGGAAATGCACAGGGGGTGGAACTTTTACCGGAACATACACTCCTTCATCCGGGAGCCTGGTGATGAAGTGCGAGGATCCAAAATTCCATTGCTCCAAAACTGATGGTCCGGCAATCATGTCATTTCGTGTTGAATTAACTCGCTCAGGAGAGAGTTTCATTGGAACAGGTACTTCAATCTGGAAGGGTGGCCATACCAATTCAATTGATCTCAGGGCAGTTCGTGCCTGATACCCCTCTTCTTTTACTCCTCCCTCCTCTGGAAGAGAAACCGGGTCTCTGAATAGGAACCGGACTCTATCACTTCTGTTAGTATTTTCGCAGAATTGCCATCCCCTTCATCAGGCTTATAAATTCTTTATCAAGCGGCGTCAAAAATGACTCTCTTCTTCTTGAGACCATTTCGGTATCCATATCAGAATCAAGAGAAATTCCTCCTTTCATGATGACAAAAATCAACCCAAATTATAATTTCGCATTTGATTATCAGAACCTCTCTGAAGAGATCTAAAAAAATCCTCATGAGGCTTCGCCTCAAACCTGACCATTGAAAAAAGGATTCATGCAAAAGTTAGTTGGTCTTATTCCCTGCCGATGCAACAATAACGGGGGTAGTCCCGCTGCTCCCACCAGCGGTCATCTGTGCAAGCACATAGGACGTTCTTCCTTCAAGCACATTCACTACCTGTTCCCATGGCTGGTATCCGGGCAATTCGATCCTTATCGTATGCTGCCCTGGTGAAACCTGCGAAAGACTTACCGGGGTTTTGCCCTGTGCGATCCCGTCAAGGTATGCAACTCCGTTACCCGGCATCGATGAGATCATCATGTACCCGTAAATGGGGGTCCACCAGGATGGATAGAGGGCTGCAGTAACATAGTTCACGCTCCCGCCGCCCTTCACATCAATTGCCTGGTTCCAGTCAAGGTATCCTTCGGACGATACCTTTACCTGGTGGATTCCCGGAGTTACATCAGCAAGCCACAGCGGTCCGGTTCCAGCCAGTACTCCGTCAACATAAACCGATGAGCCTGTCGGGTAGGTATATACACTCAGTATACCATTCTGACCCGGCTGCAGTCTCATGTCTGCAACCACCTGCGTCACCCTGCCTTCTGTGACCGGGACATTCACGTAATAATCTGTAAATCCGGGCTTTGTAACTTTCAGCTGGTAGGTTCCTGGCTGGAGATTCTCCATCTTAAATGACTGCAGGAACTTTGTCTCACCCTTCAGGACATCGTTCAGGTAAACAGCCGACCGGTCAGGAGCATAGATAATTTTGATAGATCCTGAACCAGCCGGTCCTGAAGAGACTGTGATATAGTCTGCTTTTACGGCAGTATTGGATGATGCCTGGTTACTTGCCGTAAGGCTGACTGTATACTTTCCTGGCTGCTGGTAGACATGGACCGGGTTTGCAACTATCGCCGTTCCTCCGTCCCCAAAGGCCCATGACCACATGACAGGCCCGCCCTGGGATCGGTCACTGAACTGAACCGCAAGAGGCACGTTTCCACTGGTTGGTGTGCCAACAAAGTCCGCAACAATTTCTCCTGCCTGTATAACGGTGATGTATCCCTCTTTTACCTTTGTGCTGGTTCCTCCCGTCTGTGACGATGCCGTAAGGGTCACGGTATAGGTTCCCGGTGCCTGGTAT
>JAAYPD010000246.1 GCA_012520015.1 Methanomicrobiales archaeon | reverse complement strand
TTGATAATCTGGAAAAAAAGATTGTCATTGCACCAAAAGGGCCATTATCACGAATGATCTGCTCAAGTTCAGCAGAGGAGATACGATTTGGAAGATTAATATCCATTCTTTGAAGTATACCGTAAAGTATGGCCCGCATTGCAGAAGACACATCCTCTCTGGCAGCCTGACCCGCTTCCACATTGGTGTAGAGTGCATAGTACCTGCCTTCTTTGTTGAGGTAATCAGCACATGCAAGCAGGCATGAGGTCTTTCCACTCTGACGGGGTGCATGCAGAACAAAATACTTCTCCTGATTTATGAGATTGAGTATTTCAGACAGATCAAACCGGGAAAGAGGTGGAAGACAGTAATGTTTCTCACAATTTACCGGTCCGGCGGTATTAAAAAACCTCATCGTACGTATCTATTCATCCTATAGACAAAAAACTTCTCTCAGTCATTCAGATTTACAGCAAGTATGTGTTAATTCCTGAGTCCCCGGTATCATTCCGGCCATCAGCATCCGTGAGTGATGAAATCTACATAATCTGATTGTGCTCTGGTATGAAGACACGTGCCTGCCGATATTTGAGTAGGAATCGTAAAGAAACAATATTTCCTGTCGATGTCGTAGTTTCGACCATGTTATGCTGAATTGGATATTTTACTTTTTTTAGCCCATTTCAAAAAAAAGTCCCCTTCGTCGCTCACATCCCTAATACCATTACCCCTTTCCCTTCATACTGAATCAAATCAGTGAAGATCTTCTCCTCCCAGTTTTTCTTTTTATCACGGTCAAAAATGAGCAGGTATATCTATTCTGCCCCACACTGGTCAGCGTACCTGGTTACCTGTTCAAGTCCTTTGCTGATAGTTGCTTCCCGTGAACCATATACTATCTTGCATTCTATAACAAATCGCTGGAATCCCCCATCAGGCAGACGCCAGAGGATAAAAAGGTCGGTCCTGCCCCTGCCAAGGCCATACTCCCGCGTTATCTGGCCACCACCGTTTAATATCCGTTGCAAAAAAGCCTGGAGGAGAAGCTGAGGGGCGGCCTCTTTATACTGGGCGATATCTGTCCAGCTTTCAGAGTGTTCCCTGAAAAACTGCTGAAATGAGACAAGGAGATCATGTACCCGGATATTTCCATCATCACCAATATACCATGCCGTATTCAGTGACATTCCGGACTGGGCTGTATAACTGAGTTCTCTTGGAATTATCTCCTGGTATATTGGGTTTGCAATTGACAGGGCCCCACTTCTTCCCTGGGTGATGATCCCAAGATCAATGAGATAGGAAATATCATCGGCTTTAAAGTTCTGTTCAAACATCTCTCCGGTAAGTATCGGTTCGATAACTCTCCTGACACGCTCTTCCTGTAATTTATCAACCAGCTGATCAAGGTGAGTCTCCCTCCTCTGGATAAGTATCTCTTTTGCCTCGATGACAAGGGACTTCGTTATCAGGTTTGAACGGTTCTTCCCCTCTTCTATTTTGAAACAGACCTCATATGCAAGAGCATTAACCAGCCAGGGCTGACCCTGTGTCAGGTTCCATACCGATGCAAGGGCTTCTTCTTCAAACTCCTGTCCTGTCTCCCTGGTATGTTCAAGAAGCAGAGTTCTGGTTTCTTCTTCAGTGAAATTTCCAAGCCGTAAGGATTCTGCTTTGATATTAAATGCACTTCCACCGGTGATGATTGTTTTATCTCTTTCTGAATGAATCCGGTAGTCACGGACGTCACGAACACCACAGAGAATAATGGATGAAGGAAAGTGAAGAGGACGTGTATCATACCCTGACCGAATCTGCCTGAGAACTGATATCAGGGTATCACCGACAAGAGTATCGATCTCATCTATCATTAAAATAAGTGGTTTATCCAATCGGTTTGATAATCTGGAAAAAAAGATTGTCATTGCACCAAAAGGGCCATTATCACGAATGATCTGCTCAAGTTCAGCAGAGGAGATACGATTTGGAAGATTAATATCCATTCTTTGAAGTATACCGTAAAG
>JAAYPD010000245.1 GCA_012520015.1 Methanomicrobiales archaeon | reverse complement strand
GGATCAGAATAAAATGTCCCGATCCTGTCAACTCCTGCCTGTGAGAGATCCATCTGTTCCAGCACAAACTTCCTTACCGGAACCTCTTTTAATATCCCGCCTTCATAGACCTCGATCAGGGTATCTCCATGAAAACAGTTCCTCCGCTTGGCCGCATGGAAGAACGGGTGACCATACCCAACATTCGCCTTTGAAAATCCTACAATCCTGGCAAGGACCCCTGCACTGGTATGTGGAGCAAGCCCGATGACCAGGTGACCCACGAGATCGCTCCGGTCTTCAAGATTATAAAAAGGAGGAAGACCATAGACCTTTTCAAGTAAAGTATCGATAAACCTGGTGCAGGAGAAGAGATAGTCGCCACACCCCTCAGGGACCAGGATATCCTGTGGCGGGAGTTCCAGGATCTGGTCCGGGCTTTGCAGGGAAATCCCGTAGATATCCTGTGTGTACCCAAGTTCCCTAAGCCTTTCAACCGGAACACCGATCTCCCTGGGTCTTATATGAGTGAGGGGCATGTCAATTATATCAAACCTGACCGTCCCGTCCTTGAAGACAAAGAGATTGTTTGCAGACCTGATGATCCCCTTTTCAATAGGTTCAACAGGTTTATTCCTGGATACAAGACCTTTAACTCCTTTTACGAGGTCGACATCCCTGTCCCGCATCCCAAGGTCAGTCAGCGCCTGCGAAAACATCTGTTTGATATTGACCGAATATTGCCTGACCGATGCCGGTTCCATACCGCACTGGGGGCACACCTGCCCCTGGACTTCAATGCCACATCGCAGACAGGACAAAACAGGTTCTGTATGGCTCCCGCATGAGCACCGGTTCATGTATGTTTCAGTCCCGCAGGCCGGGCATCGCCTCACACCCATCTCAAGCTGAAGATTTCCTCCTTCAGTATTGGCCTGGTAGGTGAACTTTGTCGCCTCCTGGACCGATCTCCTTGAGCCACCTGCCTCTCCCACCGGAAAAAGGAGATGCGGGGCGGGTTTCATCTCCCTGGGCTTTGACTTTCCAGGTCTTCCCATTCTTCCCCCTATCCTGGTTCCTGCCTTGGATCTCATCTTCATCCCGGAAAGATGCTGCACAAGGTCCAGGGTAGTTTCAGGGAGATCCTTCTCCCAGGTATCCAGAAAAGAGAGAGACTTGTCAAGTCCAAGACATAAAAGTATTATCTGGCAGGGAGAGATGAGGATGGTCTCGCCCCTGACCCGGTGTTCGATCAGTGCCCTTTCCAGGTATTCCTTTATCACTGGATCATGCGGGAGAACCAGGGTCTCATCTGTAAGTTCTCCATTCCCATGAATGTAATCTGCAAGACATCTAATCTCGGCAGGGCTTAGATCATCCCAGAGGTAAATAAAATCAGGGTGTAGGAACAATCCGGCTCTGCACTGTGCGATGGCTTCCATCTCATCTGCAGGAGTTTTGGTCCCGCCTTCAAGTCGCCACCAGGACTCACAGTAGGCAGAAGGGACAAGTACATGGTTATTTTCCATGAACTCGCCATAACTTATGAGGATTTCACCGACGTCAATGATATAACTGACCTGTGGTGAGAGTTCCCGTGCATGTTTTGTATCATGAACCCTGACCACGTCTCCATTGATAAGCCTGACCGTCGGCCCCTGGATACTGTCAACCGGTGAGATCCCTGCTGCCTTTCCGGGCCGCTCTATCTTCATCTGGGTTCCGACGGCAAGAAAGTCCCCAAGAATATGGAGGGTTGCAGGATTGAGCCCTGCGGCTGCAAGACCGGTATTACGGGAACGGCCATATACCAGCCTGAATCCTCCTTCACGCATGGGGTAAGAAAATACTGGCCTTCCTCCGATTAAGTCTCTGAGAAACTTATCTTTCGGTTGAATGCCGGCTTCCTTCTCTTCCGATGAAGAACTTCCCGCGGTGGCCTGGATCATCTCTGAAAGCCAGTCCCAGCCGTCCATCTTCATCTTTTTAACGTTCTTGAGAACCTTTGGTGCTTTTAATGCAAGACCTTCAGCGATGACAAGTGCCATTCCTCCCCTGACCGTGTTGGTCTCGACACGTTCAAGATTCCTGTACCCCGACACCTCTTCCTTCTCAGTCGGTTCCCCATCGATGCATACCGGACAGTTGCTGATGATAAGTCGGATCTCTGATTCAGATGGAAGATACTGCAGGCTCATGATAGAGTTATACTGCCTTATCTCTTCGATGTACCGTTCAATCTCCTCTTCCCTCGGTATATATCTTGACATCCCAAGGATTCTTCGGACATAATCACCTACAAGAACAGACAGGGCCTGGGCCGTTCCTCCTGCACTCCGGATGGGGCCTGCATAATAGATGGCAAGGTATTCAGATCCGTCATCATTCTTCTTTACCGCTACCTTGGCTATCCCCTCGATAGGTGCGGAGACGACTCCTTCAGTCAGAAGGGCCATGGCGGTCCGTATTGCATGATCCAGTATCTCCTCTTTTGTCGTCTCTCCAAACTTTTTTTCTGCAAAATAATCGCCGACATGAAGTGAGGCTTCTTCACGGGACATGACCGCTTCAAGTTCACGGATCATCCTGGCAACACCAGGAATACCCACCTGTGCCTCTACCCGGTCAGCCAGGTCATTTGCTATAGGTATCTCCACGACCGTCTCAGGGTCGAGGCCGCGTTTTCTTGCCTCCTGTGCGACCGCCATCGCCTGTGCAAGGCCAGTATTGAGCTGGTTATAGTAATCCTGCATCCGGGGTGATATCTCTGCCATGATGAATTTTATGAGTTTCTTTGATGATTTTATGATGAAGGTGTCTTCATCCTTTCATATTGCTTTTCAAAAGACCATCATCAGGAATAGCCTGAACACTGGCATCCCCTGGATTTATTCCTAATGATCTCTTAAGATATGGAGCTGATTCTTCTGTTTTTCCAAGGGCATGCAGGGATCTTCCAAGACCTGACAAAACCTGGGCATCATCAGGAAAAGACTGGTATGCCTTATTTAATGATCGTACCGCTGACTGGTAATATGTTTCAGCCTGTGTTGCAAAGCCTTTTGCTGCCAGTTCATCTGCTTTTTTTACCTCTGCAATGCCCTTGGCCCGCCATCCATCAGAAAAACCTGGAAGCCTGGAGACTGAACCTTCATAACTCTCTATTGCTTTAAGGAACTCCTCTTCACTCATCCACCGGTTTCCTTTTTTAAACAAGACTCTTGCTTCCGCGGCTGCCATCCCGTTCATCCATGGAAGAAGGAAGAGCTGGACCAGGATAATGATCGCCATAAGCAGGGTTGCATAAAATAGAGCGACCTGGAGGATCCGGGGGATGGATGATGCCCTGGTTTTTGGTCTCATCTGCTCCGGGGATGGACGTGGCGGCTTGTAGGACTGGTGAATATGGGCATAATACCATGTTCGCGGATCCCTGTACCGCCTTCCCCCGCTGTAATAACGCCCGTATTCGGATCCCTCTGCCTCAAGCAGGGAGAGATCATATGCTTCCCGCTTTTTTTCATCTTTTAAGACCTGGTATGCCTCGTTGACGACCTTAAAGAGCTCCCCGGCCTCCGGACTTTTACATACATCAGGATGCAGAATTTTGGCCAGCTTTCTATACGATGCCGTAATCTCTTCGGAAGAGGCATCCCGATCGACATTCAAAATCTCGTAATATGATTCCCCGGGATCAGGCATCAGTAACTCTCAGTATCAGGGTTCTACTACGTTAAACTTGTCCTGCTATTCATAAACCATCATGGTCGCGGGGCGGTGGCCATCTTAATACACTCTTTCGTTGACCCGATTACAGCCCCTGCTCCACACATCGTAGGGACATAGGCAAGTGCTTTTCCACTGTTAACCATGATCCGGTCGTACCGCTCAAGTGCTGGTGAAACAACCATGCAGGTATCGGCATATACCCTTGCTCCGGAACTCTCAATCTTTCTGACATATCCGGCCTCACGGTCTATGACATCCCTCGAGGCAAAGATATAGACCGGCATAGTAACCCTGCACCCTTCCAGAAGATCTGATATGGCCATGAGCTCGTCAGGAGAACAGTGAGGACAGCCAATAGCCACGGCATCTGCCTGTTCTCCTGTAAAAAGAGATGCCACCTCATCTGCATTAATTATCACATCTTCAAGACCTTCGGTGCTGTATGAGAAGATCCTGGCTTCGGGAGTTATTTCTTTCACATGGTAGAGTGCGACAGCTCCTGTTGCAGCCATTGCAGCACCAAGATTTTTAAGCTGATCCCTGCCTGGCCTTATCCCGGAAAAAACTGGTATCCTGTTACCACTGATCTTACCGGCCAGGTACCCAAGTGCTCCGTACCATGCAGCATCAGCGCCTTTTGGCTCACCTTCCACCCGGATATGAACCCCGGGTTTACGATTCTCAACCAGGTGAAGGCCATATTTTGGTGTCTTCCCGATTATTGCAGCGGCAAGTGCAGAAGGCCCTCCTTCCCGGTTTGTTCTGGCTCCTATGACAGAGTTTGCATAACTGACCGCTGATGATTCTGACCAGGCCAGGTGGTCCCCGTACTCGGTGATATTCAGGTAATAGGGGGTGCATGTACATTCAAGCCTGATTCCAAGGCGATCATATGCAGAGATCACCTCAAGCTGTTTTTTTGCAAAGACTGGATCAATGCCCATCTCTTCCCACCTGATACGGTCCATGCCAACCGGGTTTAATACCGCCGGAACAGTGGCATGGGCATCAAGGCTTGCAAGCCATTTAAGGCCCCATTCACCGATGGTCTTGTACGAGGCCCCGGAGACCTGGGCACTCCTGACAGGCACCATCTCTTCAGCACCAAATACCTTTCCGATACCGGTCAGGATCTCCATGAGCTGCTGTTTTGTCTCCCCCTGTTCACCGTTGAGAATGGATTCCTCTTCTGCTGTAAGGTGCATTCTTTTTAGTCCTCCCAGACAGCTTTTGCAAACTCATGTTCTTTTCCAAGTTCCATGGTTGCGTCGATACCCATCTTGACATTAAGCCCGTCTCCAATCCTTGACGGATCAAGAGATGAGCCCCTGACTCCGGGAATGATAAGGATGTCCCTGTCTGCACGCACACGGGTAGCTATGGCAAACTCCACATCTGACGGATCTCCGGGGTTTATATCTCCATCAACAATTACCACATGTTTAAGCGAGGTATGTGCTGCAAAAGCGGCCATGATGGCATTTTTTCCGTCACCCTCGGTCCGCTTTTTTATCTGGACCACTCCATGAAGGTACCCGCAGCCGCCCCTGGTGAGGACAACATCGGTAACACCTGTCACCCCGGCAACTGTCTTATAAATTAGTGGTTCATATGGAGCTCCCATCAGCAGCTTGTGTTCGTCCCCGGCATTTATCAGGCCATGATATATAAAGTCAGGTTTTGTGTACATCCCGGTTAGTTCGATGACCGGCTGAATCCGTTCTGGATCATATGTCCGTGTAATATCAACATATGGCCCTTCCACAGCCGTTTCACTCCCTATATATCCTTCAAGTACTATCTCGGCATCAGGAACCCGGACCCCATTCGGGAGTGTATATACCGGCATCTCTCCGCCAAAAAGCTCGGCGGCAAATGGCAGTTCCATACTCTCAGGCACCCTGCTGCAGCTTGCAAAAAGGACCAGAGGATGCATCCCTATGGCTATGGCAACCGGCAGACGATCTCCATTTGCCAGTGCTCTCTTGTGAAGGGTGTCTGTGTGCCTTCCTTCTACCAGGCGGGCAACAAGCCTG
>JAAYPD010000244.1 GCA_012520015.1 Methanomicrobiales archaeon | reverse complement strand
CGGTAAAGACAAATGTGCTAGGGACCCAGAATGTCCTTGATGCAGCACTCAGTCAGGGAGTTGGGAAGGTCATCAGTGTCAGTACCGACAAAGCTGTCAGCCCCACGAATGTCATGGGAGCCACTAAGCTCCTGGCTGAACGACTGACGATATCCGCAAACTCATACCGTGGGCACAAAAAAACCACATTCTCATGTGTGAGATTTGGGAACGTCCTCAATTCACGGGGTTCTGTAGTCCCTATTTTTCTAAAACAGATCAAAGCAGGTGGACCGGTTACGATTACGCATCCGAACATGAAACGGTTTGTGATGGACATCCCTTCGGCGGCGAAACTGGTCCTAAAGGCAGCAGCAATTGCCCAGGGAAGGGAGATATTTATCCTGAAAATGCCGGTGATGCGGATTATTGACCTTGCTGAAGTGATGATCGAGATATATTCCCCAAGGTTTGGATATAATCCTGCCGATATCCGAATTGATACGATAGGTCTTCGATGTGGGGAGAAGATAGATGAGGTTTTGATGACTCCCGATGAGACAACCTCTGCCTGTGAGAGTGATGAGATGTTTATGATTCTTTCAAAGAAACTACCCTATGGTGAGGAGATATCTGTCAGCGTTCCGGAAGGATTCAGGGAGGTGTCTGTTGGGACATACTCATCAGATGATGGAAGGGTGTTGACGAAAGAGGAGATTCGTGGTATTTTAAAGGATAATCCAGACTTGTGCCTCAATTAAACAGTATCTGATTTTTTGGGATTTATCTGGTCAGGCTCTCGCGTCTGATACGGTTATATAAAAATGGGTTGGTAACATCAAAATTATGAGTCTCCAGAGTACGGAGTCATGGGAAGAAGGTATCGAGCCTGGATACCTCATGTTACTGGGCTTTTTTGAACAGAGACAGATGAACCATGATCCGGGCTTAAACCTGCCGGGCTTGTTATGAATAGATGGAGATTGGTGTTACAATTCGATTATTCATGTAACTATTTTTCTGATTTCATCAGGTGAAAGATTGGCAATTGCGGCAATTGATTCGATGGGTATTCCAGATTTATTCATGTTGATAATCATCTCGCGAATTGCTTCCTCTTTCCCCTCTTCTCTCCCCTCTCTTCTTGCCTCATTCTCCCTTATCGTCTGATCGATGAGCCACAACTCCCGTGCTTCGCTATACGCCCTTATTTCAGGGTCCTGGCTGATTACTTTCAGTTTATTGTATGCTTCATGTACCGCTTCACTTGCTTCTGCTGCCATGATCATCTCCTCTTCAGTTTCTGCTCCTAAAAATGTTCTCCATGCCCAGAGGTCGTTATTATAAGTAATGCCCTGCTTACTATTAGAGTTTCCCACCTGCATAAACAAGAGTTCAAAATCGATACAGATCGGTTCATACCTGCTCTTTTCCAATGCATGAAAGCAGGATACCGGTTCAGTATCTTTAAACAACTGATGGCAAAGAATACAGATACCGGTAGTCCGTTTCAATGAATCATAATCCTTCCCCTTTACGAGCTGGGCTCCATAGGCCCTGGCCCAGTAAAAAAGCATCCTTTTATGAATGGCTCTGTGTCTTTCTGCCTGCATTTCAATGAAGACATGCTCCCCGTTCCCCGTGGTCAATCTGATATCCAGAACACCTTCTTTTTCATCCGGATAATTTCGTAGAAGAAATGGGTTTTTCAAAGTGATGCCTGATTTCT
>JAAYPD010000243.1 GCA_012520015.1 Methanomicrobiales archaeon | reverse complement strand
TCCTCTCTCTTTTCTTTACAACTTCGAACTCATCAAGCCCTGTTTCTGACCTTACCACCCCTTCGATTAGTAATAATTCATCTTCCTCTTCCTGCATGGACCGCTTCTTTAATGCAATGGCTGCCTGGAATTTTTTCACCTGCGTATTGATGATTTTTTTCCAGTAATTTGGCCATTTGGGATCGTCAAATATCGCAAGGCCCCCTCCTTCCTTACGTTTAAGGCCATGCATGAATATCCTGACATACTCCTCTTTGCCATTGTAAAATCTTTGTGGGGTATTGCACCTTATACAGACATAGGTATTATTCTCGACATAGATCTCGTGAACAAGCTCGTATGATAATTTAATAAGCTGGTTTTTCTGGTTTTTTATAATCAGGCGTTGGTTTGTTACATAAAATTTTGTAACAAAACGGGTTTTCGGGTTGAAAAATACGGCTGCAACCCCTTTCTTAACCACCGTTTCCCCTTCCAGACAGCCGGTTAACATATTTATTGCCTTAATATTTTTATAATTCCCTGAAGTGTATATGCATCATCTGATATATGTTGGGAATCTAAAACCCGTGAGTAATCATGTTTGCCGGGATTGATATCGGAGATACAAATACTGATATTGCTATCATAGATTCTCAAATTAACACATATAAAGTACCAAATGCTGACGGGCTTGACAATGCCCTTTCAATGATCTCTCCAGGCGGGCGCCTTGCTATCAGCACTTCCCAGCCACTTAACGAGATCATCACCGGCCGGTCAGTTGACATCCGTACGATTTGTATACCTGGTCCTGGCCTTGTTTACCCTGGCACTGTGAAAGGAGCCGTCTCCCATCGTGGTGATATTGTTGAACCAATTGATCCTGAAGAGATAAAAAGGATAATGAAAGGTCAGCATGCAGGAGCTGTAGCAATTGCAGGAAAGTTTTCAGTCAGGAATGATGCACTGGAAAAGCAGGTATATGAGATCGTTTCACAATTCTATTCAGACGAACAGATAGCAATCAGTTCTCCAATAGGCTCATTGAATTTTCCTGCCCGGATACATACAACAAGGCTGAATGCGCGGGTAAAAGGGAAAGTGAACACTCTTATTAAGAAGATCTCGAAGGTCAACCCGGACTTTTATTTTGTGACCTCTACCGGGGGGCTTTCATCCCCGGCAAGGGCTCTTGACAATCCGATGTTATTATACCATTCAAGCCCTGCTACCGTGGCAAACGGCGCATATTACCTAAGCAGGATTGACAACTGTCTTATCGTTGATATCGGAGGGACGACTACAGAACTTGTTCCGCTCAAGAATGGAAAGCCAGTATATGAGACGGTGATCATCGACGGGCTCAAAACTCTTGTCAAAGCCGTATCAGCAACCGGGATTCCATTTGGAGGGGACTCCTGTATCAGGACCGATATTTGTCCCTTCAGGGCAGGCTCTTCCAGGGCTTTTGGAGGTGGAGAGCCCACACTGACCGATGCCTTAAATGTCATTGGCGCAAGGATAGGAGACTTTGAAAGGTCAGAGGTTCTTGATAAGAACATGGCCGAAGAAGCCGTTGAGAAGTATCTTGATACGGTTGTAACAGAGATCAGGAGATACCAGCCTGGAGTTCTTATCGGAACCGGCTACCTGGCTCATTATCTTCTCTCTGATATTGCAGAGCGCGCAAAGACCACAGGTATTGTTCCTGAACATGCAGCCTCAGCAAATGCTGTTGGTGCTGCGGTCTCAAAAATCAGCCTTGAAGTGCATATTCATGTAGATACTGAAAGAAGACGGATGACATTAAACGGAACGCCTTACCCTTACAAGGATGCAAAAGATGAAGATGATCTGATAGCATATGCCACTGAACTGGTAAGAGATATTGCCAAAAACGAGGGAGCACCAGAAGAGGATATAGAGGATATCCGGGTTCTTTATTACTCTTCCTTTGACGTGGTCAGGGGATGGAGGATTACGGCAAAGATAACCGACATGATCCTGGCAGTTGCACCTGGTATCTCTGTGGAGGCATTATGACCTGTGGTATTGTATATGACCCTTCATACCTGGCCCATGAGCAGAGTCAGTCACATCCTGAAAGAAGGGAGCGCCTTTCTTACACTATGGACCAGCTTGAAGAAGAAGGAATATTTGATCTCCCTCAAATCAGGCTGATCGCCCCTAAACCTGCGATGAGGGATGATGTGCTCCTGGTCCATACCGAGGAGTATTTAAAATTTTTAGAAGATGCATCAGTCACTGGGGGTATTATCGATGCTGATACATATATTCCAAAAAACCTGATTCAGGATGCACTTCTGGCAGCCGGCGGGGCTATTACAGGAGCTGATGCGGTACTAAACCAGGACGTTACAAATTGTTTTGTTCTGTCAAGACCTCCCGGACATCATGCAGGCATTTCACAGGGTGCCGGTTTTTGTTACCTGAACAATGTGGCCATCATGGTAAGGCATCTTCAAAGCAGAGGTCTTCGCAGGATAATGATACTGGACTGGGATGCACATCATGGAAACGGCACAGAGGAGATCTTTTACGATGATCCTTCTGTCCTGGTCTGCTCTGTTCACCAGTACCCCTTTTACCCCGGGTCCGGAAGGTTTGAAGACATCGGTACCGGTGACGGGAAAGGCTACAATATCAACCTGCCTATCCCTGCAGGGAGCTCTGACAAGGTGTACCAGTACCTTCTTGAAGAGATAATCATCCCCCTTGCTGATGAGTACATGCCTGATGCAATCGCGATCTCCGCCGGACAGGATAACCATTATACAGATCCCTTAACCGGGCTTGCACTTACTGCACAGGGTTATTCTGGAATGATGAAGGAGATGTGCATTCTTGCCGACTCGATATGTTATGGAAGGATAATTGCAGTACTTGAAGGTGGATACAGCGTGGAAGGCGGGCTTCCTTATACTAACCTGGGCCTTATTGCAGCCATGGCAGGTCTTGACATATCTTCCATCCGGGAACCTGAAATCTACCAGGACCTGCTCAAAAAGGCAGTGTCAGAAGATGCATTTCCAAAGGTCATTAAAATGGTCTCCGGGCTGAAGAGAATATTAGCCGATCACTGGTATTTTATCCGGAGGTACGAGTCCAGGTGAACGGACGTCGTTATCTACCCTGATCATCCCGGCTCTTTTATTGCGAAAGAAGACTTACAAGAAAACTATGGTGACTACACCTGCACATGTGGACGGAACTGACAAAGGAAAGATCATGCTATATGCTCTTTCCACCTGCATTCATTGTAAACAGACAAGGCAGTTTCTTGATGAAATGAAGGTTGCATACGATTACCTTTATGTCGATCTCCTGAGCCGCGAAGAGATGGATGAGATATTAAAGGAGATCGAGAAGGTAAATCCGCGTGGATCTTTTCCAACCCTGGTAATCAATGATGACATAGTAATAGTGGGAAGCAGGTTTGACGAGATAAAAGAGGCGTTAAAGATATGAGCCAGGCTGCTAATAATGAAGCTCTTGAAAAGAGATACCTGGAACTATGCAGGGATGCAAAAGATAACGGATACAATATAAACCCGGATAAGAATTTCACCGCCGGCCTTGTTGAAGGGCTTTTAATTAATGCCGGGCGGTATGGTTATGAGTCATGTCCATGCAGGCTTTCAAGGGGAGATAAACAGTCAGACCTGGACATTATCTGCCCCTGCGACTATCGTGATGATGACCTGAATGAGTTTGGGGCCTGTTTTTGCGGGCTTTATGTGTCTGACGATATCGCATTAAAAAACCTGCCTGCACCAGTCGTCCCTGAGCGACGTCCGCCATCCGATGAGCGAAGCAATAAAAGTCCCTCGGCGGTGCGGGCTGATGGTCTTTCCTACCCTGTCTACCGTTGCAAAGTGTGTGGTTATCTGTGTGCAAGAAACAATCCGCCTGAAAAATGCCCTATATGTAAGGCAGGAAAGGACCGGTTTGAGATCTTTTTAAGATAGCCCATCTACCAATAGTCTCTTATCTTTTTCTGCTGATTATTAATCCGTGTCAATACCGATTACTCTTGAGATAGCAGGTTATACAGAATCAGAATGTTCCCCTTTTCCTTGTGACGAGGACCGGACCTGTGGTCTTTCCGCATGTGCTCCTTCCGGAAGTCTTGTTAAAGCCTGTGCAGCTCTGAAAGATGAGATATCTAAGGAATTTGGAGATCGGGTAACTATGAAACTTACATTCCTGGATGAAAAGGTCCCTGATCACATAAAGAAGATTTATGAAAAGGACCATCCTGCAATTCCAATGATTCTTCTCCAGGGAAGGGTCCTTCCTGTTGGCAGAATCTCCTGGCCACAGATACGGGATGCAATTAATCTTGAGCTTGAAAAGTTATCACAATCCTGATGATATAAACCAGAGTACATTACTATAATCAAAAAGAGATACCATAGAAAATGACCATAAACACTCTTCCTGATTATCCTGATAACCCTGCACCAGTCATTGCTTTCGAACGGGATATGGCAGATATCTGGAAAATTAAAAAAATCTCCCCAAATCACCAGAGATATAACATCCTGAATAAGCAGCCTTCCGGAGATACAGATCTCCTCAAGCACATTCACGAGGAGGATCAGAACCTGGTCTCCCGGAAACTGGGAGGGGCGGTACTTCAAAAAAAGCCGGATATAGAGCTCAGGTATCGAATCAGGGCTGGTGAACAATACCGGTGGGTTGAGGAGTATTGTTCTCTTTCATATGATAAATCAGGTGAACTGGAAAGAGCGGTCAGTTATCTGTGGCTTAGCTCACTTCCGATCGAGTGGTTCCTCTTATATAAAGGCTCAGAGACCTGGAATGCATTAAATTCAAAGATAAGGCATGATATTTTAAACCAGCTCACTGCCATTTTAGGATATCTTGAGTTATCAAGCGACATGTTAACAGATCCAATGCTTATTGACTTTGCCGGGAAAGAACAGAATGCGGCCGAAAAAATTCGTGACCGGCTGATTTTTACCCGTGAATATCAGAAGATCGGTACACTCGAATTTTCCTGGACTCCCCTTACTGAAATTGTCAGGGAAGCCCTGAATGAGATTGTGATGGACCCGGTCACTGTAAATATCAGTGCCGGGAAAGCTCTCATTTTTGTCGATAAAAATTTCCGGCAGGCCCTTGAAAAAATACTGGAAAATGTACCTGAACATGCAAAAGGTGCAACAAACCTGCATATTTCTTTCGAACCAGTTAAGATCGGTGGGAAGTTGGTTATTGAGGATAATGGCTGTGGAATTGATCAACAGAATAAAGTCAGGCTCTTTGATCTTGGATTTGGAGAGGGGGGTGGGTATGGCCTCTTCCTGGCAGAAAAAATCTTATCTGTATTTGGGATTAAAATAGAGGAGAATGGTGTTCCAGGGAAAGGAGCGAGGTTTGAGCTTTTAATTCCTTCACACATACTGGAGATCAGGTCCTGATCCATCAATTTTTTTGAGCTATCATCATCGTAACACCATAATCTTTGACATAAGGATCTGACACTCTTGAAATAGAGCAGATGTTCAGGTTATTTTCCATGAGAGCTTGCAGGTACTCATCGGTCAGGAATTTTTTATTCCTGGTCCAGGTCTGTTTGGGATGATCTTCTTTATCAAATGTCCATAGGAAAAATTCCAGTTCATGAAGCGGATCATATGGTGCAATCTCATCACCCGGCTGGATACTGACAAAGTACCCGCCAGGCATTAGTGCGTCAGAAATCTTTCCAAGCATATCCGGCCTTTTACCACTTGGATTGGATGATGAAAGGATGAGATCATAGTCCTGCCCGATTGGATCTTCGAAAAAATTCCCTCCTTTTGTCTTAACCCTTGAAGACATCTCATGCCTTTTAATGTACTCTTCCGCTAATGGGATGATACCAGGCAGATCAAAGACTGTCGCTGTGAGATTTGGATTCTGGCATGCAAGTGCAATAGCATAAAGTCCATGTCCCCCGCCCAGATCTACCATCTTCTTCATTTTTAAAAAACCTGGAAGTGATCTTACTGCACTGACCACTTCCTGAAGCCTTCCACATATCGCATTCTGCGCCATGGATGGTAAAGACAGATTAGCAAAGAACACTTCTTCATCATAAGCAACAGGCCCGGAACTCATAATCACGGAAAGATTAACCCAGAGATCCTTCAGGTGCTGGACAGATTTATCAATGTATGCGCCCTGGAAGTAAGGCGACTCTCTGTTAAGGTAAGTTGAAGCAACCGGTGTATTACGTATCTTTTCATCCTTGTAATCGACAAGACCGGTTTTAATTAGGCCCTGGAAATAATCAGTGACCGGATGCGGATATTTTATATAATCTTCTATCTCTTTCTCTGATCTCCATTCTTCAAGGATCTCAAATATTCCAAGCCTGACAGATGCATGAACCAGGCACAGTAATCTTGCGCCATGGTTGAAGTTTCTCACCAGTGAAAAAAAATCATCCGGAGGGACGGGGGGAGATTCCCATAGTGCTTTGCAGGCAGTATTCAGGTTATCTGTAAAATTTTTCATGTTTTTTACCAAATTTTATTAACGATTCGATGATGACTACTGAAAGACCCTATCGGTAATATATTATTCCACTTTCACCGAAATTGTACAGTATTCTGTACCTGTCCAAGGTATATCTTTCTTGTTTAAACCTAAAAGAGGCCTTTGATGAGAAGAAACATCGCAATTGAGATGCTGAACCAGACACCGGTTCAGGATCAGCAGATAGAACTGGTCGAGAGAAAATGCCTTGGCCACCCGGATAGTATTGCAGATGGGATTGCAGAGTCAATAAGCCGTGCATTATGTAATACATATATTGACCAGTTTGGCGGGGTTCTTCACCACAATACTGACCAGGGTGAGATAGTAGCCGGTGAATCGATGCCACAGTTTGGTGGCGGAAAGATCATCAAACCGATATTCATCCTTCTTGACGGGCGTGCAACCAAGGAGTTTAAAGGTGAAAAGATTGCAACTGACACAGTGGCGTTAAAAGCAGCCAAAGATTATCTTCGCTCTGTCGTTCCGGAGCTGGACCTTGACCGGCATCTGATCATGGACTGCAGGCTTGGAACAGGATCTACCGACCTTCGTGATGTATTCAATCCTGAAGAAGGCAAGATTCCAAGGGCAAATGATACATCTTTTGGAGTGTCTTATGCCCCGTTTTCAGACCTTGAAAAGTGTATCAGGGAAGTCTCT
>JAAYPD010000242.1 GCA_012520015.1 Methanomicrobiales archaeon | reverse complement strand
TTATTCATAAACGCCGATAAAGTGATGACAAGGCCGGTCAGGGCCGATACCTGCAAAGTTGGCCGTTTTCCAACCTTCATCAGGGCTCCTGCAATCACCTCTACCACACCGGCATTCTGCAGCCCCCGGCTGATAACCAGGACAGCAGCAACGGTGATTACCGCCGGGTTTGCAAAACCGGAGAATGTCTGGTTCCAGGGTACTATTCCCAGAATTGCCGATATACAAAGAGCAAGAAGGGCCACGATGTCATAACGCATCCTTCCGTCGATAAAAAAGACAAGAGAGAGAAAGAGGATTAAAAAAACAAATATCTGCTCTGTGGTTATAGGACCCATCTCTCTCCCGGTGATATAATAACCTGAACAATACTGGAAAATACTTCTCTAAAAAAGTATTATACAGGCCAGATCGGCCAGATGACTCTTCCGTACACCTCATTTAGTACCTGGGCAAGCCCGGCGTAGATGGCTGAAAAGCCACAGATAATCCCTTCAATTCCTGCAATCCTGGTTATTGCCTCTATTCCGGTCAAATCTCCGATTGCAAGAAGGAAGAACAGGATTGTTAGGGACCCAAAGACAAATTGCAGTGCCCTGTTCATCCTCAATGTCCCGATGAACATGATTGCTGTGAAGATACCCCACATGGTAAGGTATGAGGCCATGGCAATATTGCCGCCTGTCCCTTCGGCAAGGCCAGATGCCGGGAGCAGAAGCAGCATCACAAGGGAGATCCAAAAGAGACCGTAGGAGAGGAAAGCTGTCATGCCAAAGGTATTGTTCTTCTTCCATTCCATAATCCCGACGATGATCTGGGCGGTTCCACCATAACACAGCCCCATAGCCAGGATCATGGAACCCAGTGTGAACAGTCCGGCATTATGCAGGTTCAAAAGGACGGTTGTCATCCCAAAACCCAGCAGTCCGAGAGGAGCCGGGTTTGCAGTAATATCAGAGATGGTCACTGAACAATTATTGCTGTTTTGCATCTTTTCTTCCTCCAATGAGATCATCCATCAGGTCAATTATGTTCGGAACAATTTCGTTCGGATAATACCATTCGGATTATAACATATATCAGATCATCCTGCAATAATAAAGAATGCTTGCCTGCAACCCTGAAGTGTGGACGGTATGCACGGAAAACAGTAGTTTTATTGCGATATGATGCAGGACTTATTTCGTTATGAAAATCGCCTATTACATCTCGGATAAGACATTTCTTTTTATCGTTTTTGCCCGCCTGTCTGACTTATCATCAATGTTCTCGTCGATAACAATCTTAAGCCTGGCAAGAGCTTCTTTAAACCGTTTTAACACGTACAGGTTTTCGGCAATGTCGCAATGAACCTCCCTGACATCCTTGCCAAGTGAGAGGATATGATCAAGGACCTCCTGTGCTTTTTCATTCATTCCGGCATAGCTGTACATCATGTTCATGTTTTCCAGGAGGTAAATATGATCCTGGTCATACTGCACTGAATTCTCAAGGGTAGCTATCGCTTCTTCAACCTTGTTTGTGTTAAAATAAATATGGGCAAGGGCAATGTGGGCATTTACATAACCGGGGTTTAAGGCCAATAGTTTTTTCAAAATCCTTGCAGCACTGTCGTAGTCCTGCAGTACTACCATCATGGTTCCAAAGCAGTATAAGATCTCCTGATTTTCGGGGTCTTTATAATGTATGTCCTGGAATAATTCGACTACTTCAGGGAGCTTTCCCATGCTGATGTACATCAAAGCGGTTCTTAATATTTCGGGGACGTCTAATTCGGTCATGGATCTCTTTTAAGTT
>JAAYPD010000241.1 GCA_012520015.1 Methanomicrobiales archaeon | reverse complement strand
GATGAAGCAGTCCGGCTGGCGATCTCTGAATCCTGAATAAATCCTTTCTTCTTCTGTTAAGCCAGCCAGGTATATCAGAATGGTATAACTCTTTATCCTCGGAGATAAAAGTACATAATACTGATATGAAGTGGAAACGTGATGCAGGACTGACAGGAAGAATTCTCCTGACATGGGCCCTGCTCTTACTCGTATATCTTGTGTTCATGGGAGTTCTCATGGCCCTTGGTCTGCCATCCGGGTTTATTATCCTGATAGCAGTGGGTATGGGCCTTGTCCAGTACTTCTTCTCCGACAGACTGGTGCTCATGACCACCGGTTCAAAGATTGTTGAATATGATGAAGCCCCTGACCTTCACCGGATGATTGAGAAGCTGTGCATGGAAGCAGAACTTCCAAAGCCACGTATTGCTGTCATGCATTCCCCGATGCCAAATGCGTTCGCAACCGGCAGAAGTCCGAAACATGCAGTTGTGGCGGTAACGGATTCTATTATGCAGACCTTAAACCGCGAGGAACTTGAGGCTGTACTTGCACATGAACTCTCCCATGTGAAGAACAGGGATATCCTTACCATGACGGTTGCAAGCTTTGTTGCCATGATTGCATCCATGATCATGAACAATTTCCTGTTTGCCTCAATATTCAGCAACCGTGAACAGGGAGGTGCATGGATTATTGCAGGTATTGTTGCCGCTGTCGTATGGGTTATTGCAACACTTCTGATGATGGCACTCTCAAGGTACAGGGAATTTGCAGCCGACAGGGGAGCAGCATATATAACAAGCAATCCTGATGCTCTTATCTCGGCGCTTCAGAAGATAAGTGGAAAAATGGACAGGCTTCCGCCAGAAGCAAAAGTTGCTGCCGAAGGAGCAAATGCGTTCTACATCATTCCGGCCCTGTCTGGAAAGACACTTGCAGGGCTCTTTTCTACTCACCCCGCCCTTGAAAAACGGATTGAAAACCTTGAAAAAGTAAAGGCTGAGATCCGGGGATATTAATCCTCATCCTTTTTTCTTCATTTAAAGATCCCAGGGTGCATATTCCCGGTGTCCGGGCTTTTGGTTTTACCTGTTATCTTCAAGGTCCCTGATTACTGCTACCCGCCAGAACTGGTTATCAAGTGATATGGTATCCCAGATCGCCTGCCTGAGTACCTGTTTATTCCAGCCTTTATCCCAGAATGTATAATTAGCGACAGATCCAGTTTCATTTTCAAGGAGGGCCTGCGATGCACTTCTCATCTCCGGCGAATCATAGACCTGGTCGGTCATGATATTTTTTCCTGTCTCTATCTCATCTGTCTCATACACTACTGTCCCGTCAGGCTGGACAATCATGACCTCATACCCGCTCTCTTCTGTAATATTTGAAATGACAGATCTGAAGAACTCTTCAGGCCGGATGGTAATGTCGGTATATCCAAGGTAACCGCCATCTTCTGCAAATACCGGGTAGCTGACTGAGATTCCATAAAATCCTTCTTCAAGGTAAAATACATCACTGATAACCGGCTCTTTCTTCTCATTCGCATACCTGGTTTCAGGCTGGTGACTGAGATTTGTACCGATAAGATCGGTATACATGGCAGGAGCTGCTGCGGTTATGATATTTTCCGGAGAGATGACTAACGAGGAATGACCATGAGTTACATTACTTAGCTTGGTCTGTAGAACCAGTTCAGCACTCTCCCCTGATATACCGGTACCCTGCAGGGATAGTGCGCTTTTCTGGTTTTCATCCATGATAAGGAAAAGCTCATGAGAGATCTCATCAGTAATCCTCTCAAGCACGGTATACATCTGAGGTGGAGGAGATAAAACCTGATCCGAAGAAGTGGCAGAAGTTATCTCATCCGCATGTGAAAGACTGATAGCAATTAACAAGATAAAACCCAGAGTAATCCAACGTTTCATCAGAGTACATTCTCTGGACAACAGATAAAATCATCTGTTTATCTTTTGTGAAATTACTTAAATTATTCTGATTTTGTAATAATTCTCATGTAAGAAAGATTTGGAGTTCGTCTGGTGAATTAGAAATAACAGGGGAGAAGAAGATTAGAGTGTATCCTGGTTTTATCTGATGATATCACAACTTAAACCGGATTTTTACACCATCTTATCGACAGTTTTATCATAAAACTTTGCAAAACATAGTTTATGCCTTATCCTACAGGTTCCAGTGAAGCAAAAACCATAGCATACCTTGATACTGACTGGAAATTAGCCACAGTATATATCGCTTTCATGGAACCAAAAACCCAGCAGGATGCGGTACGATTCATCTATGGGAGAAGAAAAGTGGAAGGCAGACATGCTCCGGTCATAAAACAGCCTGTCAAATGGATAACAGAAGCCAGGGAGACTTTAATGGCAGATGGTTTCCTCGTCAGGACGGATAACAAGCTTCGTGGCTCTATCATCAAGGCAGATATCTCACCAATTCTCCGATCACTACAGGAAGCAGGTGCTGAAGACAGCCATAAACCTGACGTGATGAAAGGAGCAAAGATGGTCCTTGACTCACCCTGGTTTCGCTTCTTTTTCTCATATACCGCAATACATACTCCAATGACATATGCAGATGGGGCTATTTATGAACCATACCAGAACCTGATAAAGATCGTAAATGAAGAGAAGAATATGAAAAAACTGGAGATCAAGGATCTTCAAAACCGGATGTTCCAGCTGCTCTCTGAGATCGGATATTATAGTCATAACTTCCGGGACCTGATGAGATCTGAAAAGAGATCTGTTTTGAAAAACAACGATAAGAGATCAATTCTTCCAAACCTTATCCATGAACCCGGTTTTCTCTCTTTTTTGGAAAATTGTGATGAAGAGATCCCAATCCTCTTTAAAGAAGCATTGATCGAGACAGTTAAAGGTTTAGGATTGAGTTATTTTCAAAACATTTTTTGTGAAAGGCTGTTTGCAACCCTTCTGACATCCAATGCGGGGATATATATGCCAGAAGAGATCTCTATTCTGTTTCGCTCTGTTCCTTGTACAACCTCAACAAAGACGATTGATATGGGATATCTCAGAAAATCTTTCTATGCTGTTTATTGGATGATGCGGACACAGTATGAAGAAACTCAACAGAATGTTGGCTAAAGCGGAGAAAATAAGAGAGATAACTTTGCTTAATTGGGCTGAAACCCCTCTACTCCACAATAAAGACCTAAATCCATCCATAGCTCTTCGCAATTGATATGGCTTTTCCCAGGGCCTTGCCTGCTGATTTTGGCTCTTTCTGCTTTTTTATGTAAAAGGGGTTTTCTTCCCCTCTCAGGGCACAGACGATGGCATAATTCGCCGCTGAAAGATTTTCTATGTTATAACCCCCTTCCAGGACAGAAATGACCTGTGTTGAGATCTTTTCAAGTATCATCCTTGTCATCACATGATAACTCCCGGTCCTGAGATTTAGGTCTGTTAACGGGTCTCCAAGATGACTATCCTGCCCGGCGGAGATAATCACCGCATCAGGTGAAAAGACCCTTCCGGCTGGTATGATGATCTTTTCAAATATTTTGCGGTAAGTATCATGGCCGGTCCTTGCAGGAACCGGGATGTTTATCGTAAACCCTTCACCATCTCCTGCACCGGTATCTGTTACCTTCCCGGTCCCCGGGTAGAGGGGACTTTGATGTATTGAGGTATAAAGAATAGATGAATCCTCGTAAAAGACAGATTCTGTCCCATTTCCATGATGTGCATCCCAGTCAATGATCATAATCTTCCTCTTTCCATGCTCCTGAAGAAATTTTGCAAGTATTGCTGCATTATTCAGGTAGCAAAACCCTCCTCCCCTGTCGGCATATGTATGATGACCGGGGGGACGGTTTAAGACAAAAGCATTGTCTATCGCCCCGGAAATGAGCAGTTCTCCGGCGGTAAGAGAGCCATATGCTGAAAGGAGGGAATTTGCATAGACATTATCCGTTTCATCAATGCCTTCTGTCTCCTTAACCTTCTCAAGATACTCCCCTGTGTGAACTGAAAGGATATATCGCTCATCGTAGCTGGCAGGAAGGATAAAATCTTTCAGACCAGAGTGCTGGAAATATTCTATCGTTTTTAATACCCTGTCAGGTTGTTCCGGGTAGTTCTGATGATTCTGATACTCCGGGGTGTAAATGATACCGGTTACCATGTTTTACACCAAAATGTTCACTGGAACATCTTATCTTCTTCCGGTGGGGCCTGTTCCTCTCTCCAATGCTTCTGCATGAGTAACTTTTTCTTCAGAATCTCTTCAGAGATGTTAGCATATACTTTATTCATATCGGCTCCATGGCTCTGGTATATCTTTCCTGGCTTAAATCCCATTCTTACCGCATCTGTAAATGCATTCAAATCTGACGACAGGTAACAAAAGTCCCATCCAAGGTCTTCCAGTTCATTGATTTTTTCCCTGATCTGGTTTAAACCCCATTCTCTTGATGCGTTCTCCTCTCCGTCGGTGAGAATGGCAACAAGGATGGACTGGTTCTTTGCCGGCCGGCTTTGTATTGCACCGATTGTCCTCCCGATAGCATCAAGGAGAGCAGTAGATCCCCTTGGTATGAAGGTCTCTTCTGTCAGTGGGGGTATGTTTGCAATAGGAACTGCGTTGTATATCACATCAACCTCATCATCAAAGAGGACTAAGGTCATTATGGCATCTGGTTCCTGTTTTTTCTGATCTGAGAGAAATGCATTGAAAGAACCTATTGCATCCTCTCTTATCGATTCCATTGATCCTGACCGGTCCACGATTATGGTAATATCAAGGCTGGTGTGTTCTTTTTCTGACTGGTTCATTATCTCATCTCCTTTTCATGTTTACAAGGAATTTTCAATTCTTCCCTGTGCATGATTGTTTTTGCCTTTATCAGGGCTGTAACCGAAAACGGTCCGGGGCTTTACCCCTGTAACACTAATGTTGCATGGGCGGTTTAATAGAATAAATCCATTATTTTTCCAGTTTTTTATTGTTAACTATAATTTTCAGGGGAAAATATAGGAACAGCCGTTTTGTTGTCGGATTGTTGCCCTGTTTTTCGGGGACTTACATGGCTTTGTCAAGATCCCGGCAGCCCTGATATTATTCATGTTGAAAGATTATATATCTTTTTGTACCTTTATACAATGTTATTCATGCGAATGTATTTACCTTCTGAAGTCGAATAATATTGTATCACAACCGGTCATGGAATGATTGAAATGAGATAAGCTATTCCAATATGTGGATATTCAGTTTTTTTAAAGCAAGATTTCTGTTTATTGTATAAGATTGTGCCATTTACAACAATGTGAAAGGGAGGAAAAATATGGGCGATAAATTTTCTGAGGAGGGTAAGAGCTGGATAGATTTCCATTATACATGGATATACGAACTTAAAGAGTCCGGATTATATGAGGAGGCCCTGGCTGCAACAGATGAAAGTCTAAAAATCTGGCCTGATCAACCTTTCCTCCTTCTTTATAAATCCCTGATCCTTCTTGATCTTCATCGACCGACTGAGGCGATGAAGAACCTTAGGAAAGTTCAGGAAAATGCCCCCTTTGATCTGACAGCTTATGATTGTCTTGGAAAAAACCTGATGTACCAGGGATACTATCATACAGCTCTTAAGGTCCTCTCTCATTTTGATCTGATGACGATCTTCTATGCAGGAGAGACTTCTTTTACATTGAATGTGTGCAGGTTTTTCACCGGTGATATTCTTAGGGTTTTAAAATTCTGCGATAGTATCCTGGATTCATATGAGAATGACGAGGAGCTTGAAGAGACTCTTGCAACCTTTCGAGCCTTGAAAGTTATGTGCCTGGTCAGGAGTGGAGAAGAAGAGAAAGCCAGAGAACTGGTTGATCTTATCGTATCATCACATATTGACCGTCCTTTTGTGGCCTATGCCGCCGGAATGACTGCAAGGGCGACTGGCGACCTTAACCAGGCCGTAATATACCTGAATAAAGCGTTAGAGTATTATCCTCTTGATATGAGGGCCAGATCGGATCTGGCAGAAGTTCTGGAGCAACTTGGCCGGCCTGATGAGGCAAATGAGGTTAAAGAAAGTATCACCGGCTTTTTCGGTCCTGAAGAGAGCGATCCCTGGCCTGGTATCAGGGGCGAAGAGCTTTTACTGTCCGGCCGGTTTGAAGAGGCAGTTGTATCTTTACAGAAATGTTATGAAGAGGACCCTGACGACCAGGAGATTCTCACAATGTTAATAAAATCCCTGCATTTTTGCGGTGAGTATGACAAGGCGGTCATGTATGCGGATAAGGCAAAGGATAATGCAAAGGCCTGGAAAATAATCTATTATAAGGCTGCTTCTCTTTACCAGCAGGGAAAGACTGTTGAGTCATTTCGGTGTATCTGCTCCGCCGGTGCAAGGGATCGCGGGTTTATTTTTTACACGCTGCTTACGATGCTCCAGGATGGATGGTTCAAACCTGACGGGGATCTCGCCGGGGATGCATTAGGGTTTCAGGTTTTTTTAAATGATGGTTTAGATGCAGGGATTCCACCTTTTGAGCTGATGTGTGATATGCATCCGGATGTACCTGAATACAGGGCATTTCTTGCTCTGCTTTACATATTCACAAATCACCATGCTGATGCTGTTATTGTATCCGGTGATCTGAAAGGTAATGAAGACCCGGATTTTGCGGTTATCAGGGTGCTTGCGCTTAGGGCGGCCGGCTGTATGAATGATGCGGAACGGGAAGCAGAGGAGGTTTTGTCCAGGTACCCGGATTACCTTCCCGCTATTAATATGTATTTGTATATCCTCCTTGAACAGGAACGATACCGGGAGGTATTTTCTTATATCTTATCTCATAATCTTCCGGTTAATACTGATCCATTCCTGGAGTTTATTCGCCTTCGGTGTCTGATAAGGGCAGGATTTTATGAGGGTGCCTCAACTGTGGCAGAAAATATTATTGTGGTAAATCCAGGAAGGCCTTATCTTTTCCCTGTTTTAGTCCAGGCGTTTTTCCTTACCGGCAATTATCCTGCCTGCCTGTATACAATCAGGGAAGAGTTTTTGCAGACTGGTATATCCAGTGAGGCTGCGCTGTCTTATGTCAAGGCTCTTCTTCAATCCGGGGTCTTTGAAGAGGCGGATAGAGTTCTTAAGGATACAAACATTGATCTGCCAGACAGCTCTGAAGCCAGGTACTTAAAGAGTGTTGCAGCAATTTTTTCAGAGAATTCCGGACAGAATCTGTCAGAGTCAGAGGCTGTAAGCCATGTTTTCAACGCTGAAAAAGGAGTTCTTCGTGCATATATCGGTGATTACCTGGCTGCTGCACGGTTGCTTGAATTAGAGATAATGAAGGATCCTCTTGACTATTCTCTCCGGGAAGATTATGCAGAGCTTCTCTTTAAGATGGAACGAAACAGCGAAGGATTGCAGCAGCTCTCCCTTATTCCTGAAAACCAGAGCAGGGATCCAAGGGTACAAATGCTGATTAAAAAGGGGCTTGAAAACCTCTCTATTGATTCCGGGGTGGAGGATCTTGTAAGAATTGGTGGCGATTCTCTGACAAGGCAGGTTGAACTGGTGCATGAACGTGCGGCCCGGTTAAAAGATTTTGGAGTTAAACAGCGTGCGATTGATGCCTGTTCATGGATCACCAGCCAGAAGTCGGAGGAACCTGCAATTCTACGGTATATTGCTGATGCTTTTCACATGCTTGGGGATCTTGAGGATAATCCTTCCCGCTATGATGAGGCTTTGGATGTCTATAATAAGCTGATTAGTAAGTGTCCTGATGATGTTGTGTTTCTCACTGAAAAAGGGCTTATTCTGAATAATCTTGACAGGTATGCCGAGGCGGAGATAGTGCTTCGTAAAGCTGCGGGCCTTGACCCTGAATATGGTAAAGCATGCTCTGCCCTGTGCTGGGCACTTAATGGTCTTGAAAAGAAAGAAGAGGCCCTGGAGTTTGGCAACCGGGCTGTTTTACTTATTCCTGATGAGTGGAGTTCATGGAATAACCGGGGCCTTGTAAAGCATCATCTCAGAAATTTCAAGGGTGCAGTGTCTGATTTCAGGCAGGCGGTAAGGTGTCTTCCCTCAGAAAAGATCGCGAGGTTAAACCTGCTTAATGCTCTTGTGATGCTTGAAAATGACGATGCTCCTGGTGTTTATTATGATATTATTGTCAGGTTTGGAGATCTCAGGCTCTCTGGTGAAGGGAGTGATGATCCCTTCGTAGAGGATAGGAAGAGTTTAACTGATCGGGGTAAGCTCTTTAAGACGGTGGCAGGATATATGGACGGTTATCTGTGAGACAGGAAATTATTGTGTTACCTTAAGATATTGAAGATATTGAAATATTTGCGATATTGAAGGTATTGGAGATATTGGATATATTGGATATATTTAATTGATTATCTCCCGGTCTCATTGTTCTTTGTTTTTTTTCTGGTATATCTTGCACTTAAAAATTCCTGGAGATCTCTTTCTGTTATCCGGTAGGATTTACCGATTTTTATCGCTGAGAGTTCTTTTCTCCTGATGAGTTCTCGGATTACTTCCGGCTCTACATCAAGGATCTCGGCTACTGTATCTGTCCGGAAGAATTTTCCTTTCTTTAATTCAAAACAGCTTCTGACTTTACGGTCCTGGGAGAGCTGCACAAAATATGGGCCGTTATCTGGTTCTTTTTCGGGGCCTGAATTTTTACATGGTTTTTGTAAGGTCATTTTTCCAGTTCTGCATAAATTGGTTTGTAAGTTATCTACTTGAATGTATTGTGATATATCCTTGTATACATTTTCATCATGGGTATGACCTGACATGTTCCGGGTTTTTAAAATTTTTGGATTGAATATGATTTTTATTTTTAATTCCAAGGGGTTTAAAGGGTGAATGGGGGTTTTCATTCAGGGTGATGGATCTCCGGCTCTTTTTCATCTTAATATATCCTTCACACGATGTGTTTCTGAACTTCCTGCAGGTATGCAGAATTACTGATCCTGATTACAGGCTCCGACTGGCTTGCACGCCCAAAAACTGCTCGCAATATCTTACAATTAAATCAGATTAGTAAGTGATCTGGAAAATTACTGGATTTATTTAAAGATAAATGTGTGCGCCTGTCTTTAATGGGATAATATTTCTGATTTTTAATACCTGTAGGGCTCCTTTTTGTATCATTTTGTATAGGTTTGTATGGTTTCATATGTGATTAATGAAAATTATATATGGACGTACATCAACATATGATTATGTGATTTGAATGGGCTGTCAGGGCCTATATTTAACTACCCGGATCTGTTCGGCCCTGGCCGGATGGTGATGCCCTGTAAATAAGGTTACTGAAGAAAGGAAGGTGAATGATGAAGAACGATAATCTTCTGGAAGTTACCTGTGCTATATGTGGATCGTCAAGTCTGCAGTATTCACAGGTGTTATCAGGATTTAATGAAATGCTGAAGTATTTCCTGGAATCTACCTCACTGGATAAGGACACTCTTAAGCTTCTGGTCCAGGAATGTCCTTTTTGTCGGTACTGTGCTCCTGATCTTGCTACTGTAATGCCTGGTGTAAATGAGATAATTTGCACTGAAAGTTACCGGCTGATTGCGGATAATATTGGAATTCCTGCTTTAATTCGCCGGTACATGTTATATTCGTAGTGCGCTGAAATGCTCAAAGAAGATGAGACTGCATTATTCGGGTACCTGGTAAGTTCCTGGATATGTGATGATTTGAAAGATATGAAGTCTGGAAGACAGTGCAGGTTAAAGGCGATAGAGTGTATGCTTATGTGTAAGGAGAATGGTGTGCTTACCTGGAAAGAACCAGGGGTATTTGAATTTATGCTTGGAGAACTTTACCGGAGGACGGCTGATTTCGAGAAAGGGAGCATGATGGTTAAGACCGGGTTAAACAAGGTTGTAAAACATGAGCTGAGATCTGGTCTTGAGCTTACTGGTTCTCGTATTGACCGGTGGGATACTCTTCCATGATTATGCCTGGGTGGATTGATCTCTCCCAGGAGGTGATTTTTTCCAGAACCGGGTATGAACCGGGCTTTATTCTTTCAAATACCAAATCGACAGAAATAATTACTCCGAAAAAAATTATCCATATATGAGGTGTCTATGCAGACGACGATAATATCGGTGGATATCAGGACACATCCTCACATTAAGGAAGATTATACCGGAACTATCTTCAGAGGATGGCTTGGTGCTTCACTACACTGTACGAAGCATGGATCATGTGTTTGTAATTGTCCGGACAAGGATTTGTGCCCATATAATATGGTGTTTAAGGAGAGAATAGATGTTAAGCCGTATTCTCTTCTCTCATTCAGGTCTGGCGATCTTATCCGCGGATTTATTAAAGTCCATGGAGATAAACAGGAGTTTGTTCCTGAAATTGTTTCAAGGATTAATGAACATTCAAATGCTGTTCATTTCAAGGGTCATCATTACTCCGTTGAGGAAATTTCTGTAAGAAAGGTTGAGCCTTCTTCTCAAAGCTGGGGTGACAGGATAAGGATTCAGTCTTTGTCTCCGTTATATCTTGAAAAGAATGAAAGAATGGAGATTTTACCTGAACTTTCACATATTTTGTCTGCCTCGATTCGTGCATATAATCGTGTATGCAAGTATTATGCCAGGGATTTTTATCCGTACCGGACAAAGATTGATTTGAAGGATTTACATGCTCCTATTCTTGATTATGATGTAAAGACAGTCCAGATTTTTCATAAATCCATGGATGGCAGAAGAATTTCTCTTAAAGGAATTTCCGGGAATATTTTGTACGATACTTCTGCTGTCTCTGCAGAGGCTGGTACAATTCTGCAACTTGGTTCGCATCTGCAGATTGGGAAGCATAGTACATATGGTTTTGGTGGTTTTATGGTAAAATGCGAGGTCTGATATGAGTGAAAATATTGGTGTTACTGACTGGTTTACCAAGGTCAGGACAGATGTTGTATATGGGTATGAAAGTGATGCAAATATTGATTCTCTCATCGGTGAGATAACTTCGG
>JAAYPD010000240.1 GCA_012520015.1 Methanomicrobiales archaeon | reverse complement strand
GCGGGGAATATGCAAGGGAGATTGCCAGCCAGATAGCCCAGGTCAACAGGATAGTTGACCAGCTTGACAAGGGATGGATCGAATCAGAGAGTATCAGGGACTTCCTCCGGCGGCACTATGGGATTAAAATAAAAGATTAGTAAGTTTTAATGCTTTTAGTCCTGTCATGGGAACTCAAGGGTAAGGGTGACCGGACAGTGATCTGATCCCATGATATCATCCCTGATCCCGGCCCTGGTAACGAATGGTTTTAATGCATCGTTCACGAAAAAGTAGTCTATTCTCCAGCCGACATTCCTCTGCCTTGCCCTGGTCTTGTAATCCCACCAGCTGTACCGGTCCCCGTCTTCAAAGAACAGCCTGAAGCTGTCATGAAAACCGGCAGCAATGACCCTGTCAATCCATTCCCGTTCAATTGGTAAAAAGCCGGATACTTTCTCATTCTCTTTAGGTCTTGCAAGGTCTATTGGCCTGTGAGCGGTATTTATATCACCGCAAAAGACTATCCTCTCTCCTGCTGCGTTCATTGCCATTATCTTCTCAAGAAATGCATCGTAAAACCGGAGCTTAAAATCCAGTCTCTCTTCAGATGCACCACCATTTGGGAAGTATACATTCATCAGGACAAATTCAGGAAATCGTGCGGTGATAATCCTTCCCTCTGTATCAAACTCGGAAGAGAGGCCTCCGGTCATGATGGATGTGGGCTCTGTCCTGGTGTACATCGCAACGCCACTATATCCTTTCCGTTCAGCCGGGTTTATGTAAAAAAAATACCCCGGTATCCGGGTAATTTCAGGCTTTAATGCCTTTATGTCAGCCTTCGTCTCCTGCAGGCAGAGCACATCCGGGCTTTCATGATTTAAAAGTTCTGGAAATAAGACTCCTGGTAGTACTTCTTTTCCAGCAATAGCCCGAATTCCGTTTACATTCCATGAATAGAGTAAATACCGTTTCATAACTGCATGGCCTGTCTGATCTGGTGACGCAGGTTTATCCGATTCCAAACCTTCTAAGGGCGATCAGGCTGTTATGGGCCGCCCTGAAAGTCCGGACATCGATAACTCCCCTTGCTCCGTTTGCGAACATGCCTGCTGCCACCTGCTCAAACTGTATAGATCCACTCCCAACCTCAAGATGCTCTTCAGAAAACTCCCTGCAATCGTAAAGGTAAATGCACCGGCTTGCAGCTTCATGAAGAAACCCTGGAAGACACCCGTTTACATGGGCGTGCCCGATGTCAAGAGCAAGAGGGACCTGGGTTATAAGATTCAGCTCTTCAGGATACCTGACCATGTTTCCTTCATATCTTCCCATGTTCCTGAAGAAGAACCTTGTTCCAAACTCGTCGGCTGCCCTGATGATATCCACGCAGGATCTTGCAAGCTGCCTTTTTGCATGCGGCCTGTCAGCCAGGGATGTAACATATCCTGGATCAACGACCACGTCAGCACCAACCTCGGAAGCGAACTCAAACCTCTCGGTGATGACAGCAACTGCTGCCTGCCTTACAGGTTCAAGTATGCTTGAAAGGTTAATATCCCGTTGTGGGAGCCTTATCATGTATTTGTATGGAAATGATTCAAGCAGGCTTACGGCCGGGATATGATGGGCTCCCCCATTGACTATCTCGACGCCTCTTGTCAGTGAACCAAGACTTTCAAGGGCGATATCGAGCGGTGTCTCCCGCATACAGTTGGTTGAAATCCAGAGCATGGTATCATCAGGGCATGTACATAGCCTTCCTTTATTGTATGGAAAAGGTCCTTTTTATAGTACTCAATCTGTAACCCGCAACTTCCCGATCGTTACTATTTTATCCGTGATATATCAACCTAAGAACATATGGCATTGTCCAAAGATTCTACAATCCTTGAAGTACTGCAGGAAAAACCTGATGCTGGTTCAATATTTGCCAGGTTTGGTATGGGCTGTGTAGGTTGTGCTATCGGC
>JAAYPD010000239.1 GCA_012520015.1 Methanomicrobiales archaeon | reverse complement strand
ATTGTTTGATTGCTGCTCCCCGCTCTTTAAAAAGGATCCGATGACCACAGAATGGGCAACGGACATTGACATCGATCTCGACCTTTTGTTTACACCGGGCACACTTGTACGTCCCAGGCATAGAAGCTTTATGCCTCCTTAACGGTCCGTTCAATGGTACGCAGGGCAACTTTCAGGTTCGGAGTGACAGGGATGTATGCGCCGCCGGCAAACTTGAATGAACACTTTCTACATTCCCATATGCCTGTTCCTATCCGCTTTACCGAAACCGTGTCACAGCGGGGACATGTATGTTTTGCCTTGGATATCAGTTCCACATCACGAACTCTTTTCCTGATAAACCGGCCATATCTTGCACCAAATCTGCCTGTAGAGCCGGATACCCTCCCCTTTGCCTTTATCGTTTTTCTGGCCATATTCAAAACCTACCTAGATGTCCTTTTTTATTTGATCCGAATACACTTATAGTTACTTGATGATCTTCGTTTCTGCATTACCTTGGCTTATCCTGTTAATAAGGTCGTAAAATTCGGTCTGGATTCCTGCCGGTATAACCACCACGCAGATCCATGAACCATCCTTCTGCCATTCGTCCTTCTCAATGACTGCAACAGATGATATCTCTCCATATGCCCTTGGTGCATAATCAGGCGGGATCCTGACTGCAACCTTAACCTCATCAAACTTTATGGGAATGAGAGGCCTGAGCGCTTTCATCGTATCCTTTACCAGCTCCTCAACACTCCTGAATGGATCAATGTGGACTTTTGCCTCTCCCATTGCCAGTTCAATACGTTGTGGCGGGTGCGGATGCCCTGTCTGGGGGTTGACTGCATTACGCGCAATAAATGTTATCACCTGCCTGCGCTTTTCTGCAGTCATTATTTTGCGCTGCTCAGCGGTCAGGTGAATCTCTCCCTTTTTAATTATCTGCAGGGCGATTGGTTCAAATTCCGTGGTTTTGAACACTTTTTTGAGAGATTCATCCGACGCCCGTTCAGCCTGGGAGGCATTTTCAAAGACATGGAGTGCTGCAACTACGTCCTCGACATTGATCTCCTCGCCCTGCCTGATTTTTGCAGCAAGGTCAGGATCAACAAGGATCTCAAACCGTTCTCCATGGCTTTCCAGCTTTGCAACAACTGCATCATCAAGTGATATCAACTGCCTGCCTCCTGGTTCTGATTATTGTGGCTGCTCGATATAAGATGCAACCTCTTCCCTGGTCATCTTCCTGAACTGACCTTCTTCCCCGGTGATAACCCCGATCTCAATGGTGTTCACGTCAAACTTTCCTTCAGTTGCTTCATGAAGCGCCTTAAGACCAAGGCTGATGGCATCCTTTATGGAACATTCGTAGGTGTACCCTTCTTCGAATAGTTTCATTACGGCTGCCCTGCCGGTTCCGATCCCGGTCGCCTTGTATTCGAGAAGAGTTCCGCTTGGGTCTGTTTCGAAAAGGCGAAACTCTCCATCAGACATACCGGTTATAAGAAGTGCAGTTCCATAAGGTCGTGCTCCTCCAAACTGGGTATAGGTCTGCATGTGGTCGCCCAGCTTTTTTGCAAGGGTCTCCACATCGATGGGTTCATCATAAGTGATCCTGTTTATCTGGGCCTCAACTCTTGCCCGGTCAACAAGTGCACGTGCATCGCCAACAAGCCCGGATGATGCGACCCCTATGTGTTCATCAATCCTGAAAATCTTCTCGATAGAATTTGCCTCAAGAAGGCGCGAGTTGATTCTCTTATCAACTATAAGGACAACGCCTTCCCGGCACTTTATCCCAACTGCAGTAGTGCCGCGTTTGACAGCCTCCCTGGCATATTCAACCTGGTATAGCCTACCATCAGGGCTGAAAACAGTTATGGCTCGATCATATGCGGCCTGGTTATTATTCATCATAGTTCAGGTCCTCAATATCTTCTTTTGTTATGTACCGTGGTATCTCATGATAAATTCCCTTTTCTTTAAGATCTATTCTTCCCTGCATGTCAACGATAACATCACAGGTGATACCAGATACCACGGCCTTCGCGTCTCTTTTGCCAGTGTGTGACTGGATTTTTTCTTTTAATGTCCGGATGGTTCCAGACGTTCTGACAGGACGTACCCCTGCAGGAATGCCCTGGATCAGGGATATTGCAGAAAGAGCAGTCTCAAGGTATTGTTCTGTGCCGCGCCTGCACCTGATAATTACATGTGAACCTTCCACCTTCATGACGGCCGGCCAGACCTGTGCTGCGATACTGTCGCCGTACAGGCTCATGACCGACTCAGCAATGGCCCTGTAAATGTCACGCGATTCAAAAGTCAGGTCCGGGGTAATAACTGCCAGGATATACCTGAAATTTTCACGCATGGAGGGGCGAAGACGCATTTATACCTCCACGACCGGGACTGACCGGTTTTTAATCCTGTAAATGCTCTCAAGAGACTTCCATAATATCTCTTCTTCCTTCCATGCAAGTGAGAAGAGGCGTATCATTTCACGAGGGCTTTTCAGGTGGGTTATATCAGTAGCATGACTGGATAACACAAGTGGAAATTCGTACCTGTTTTGAAGGGTGAAAATTTCTTCATACCTGCGTATGACCTTCTGCCTTGCAATGTCGCGAAGTTCGATAAGCGGCCTTGCAGAGAGATTCACTCCTATCATACGCTCGGCTGCAAGCTGGGCACAGTACCTGTCAAATCCGTCTTTTGGTGATGTGTGCATGTCTGTCAGGACATGAACGCCTGGCGTTGTAAGAACGTTCCGGTTGTATCCTGCGTCTCCTGCCTGGACATATACCAGCTCGTTTTTCTGATTGTTTTTCCCGGTTTCCCTCGCAAGCAGCCTTGCAGGAACACGGGTCAGGTACCTTGCTGTCCAAGCTCTGCTATCGCCAGCTCTGCTTTCAGGTGGAATGCCGGCGACAACATATCCTGAAAACCCAAGGCCCTTAAGCTCCAGTGCATATCGTGAGATACTGACTGTTCCTGAAGGGAAAGGAAAAACACAGCCGTCAAAGACGTGCATTTAAAAAAAATTATTTGGCCCGGTTTGCATTGGCCCTGATAGAAGGACGACACTTTTCGGTGCCAGTCCCGCGCCTTCGCATACCCCTGCCTTTTACACCGGCACTGGTCAGACCACGCTCGCTACGGCCCCTGTGCCCTGGTTTTGAGATCCAGTTCAGGGTTTTGTCATTGATGATGGACGGATGATGCGGGTCAAGAAGGATAACTTCGTACCATTTCTGACGTCCGTCTTCCCCCACCCAGTAAGAGTTAAGCACTTCCATGTTCGGGTATTTCCTGCAGACGCGCTCTTCAGCGATCCTCTGTATACTCTTCCCCATGGTTTTTCTTCTAACTCCCATGTGTGCAGTACGACGTCCACGCACGTACCTGGATGCCCGGCGGCCTCCACGACGTACCTTTGCCCTGACTACGATGATACCCTGTTTTGCCTTGTATCCAAGTGTACGGGCGCGGTCGATCCGTGTTGGTCTGTGAACACGGACAATACTTCCTTCACGGCGCCAAACCTGCATCCTTTCCCAAAGGAGGGATTTGACTCCGGTCTCTGCAGGGACCTTCCATGCGTCCCTGACATATGCATACATAGATTTTGTCATGCGGTTCACCAGGTTCAGCCTGAATTTCAGGCTACATTCCTTACGGGACGGATCCCGAAAGTCCATTACAAGTCAATCAGACAGAATATATATCTGCCTCTGATGCCTGTCAGGAAGATCCCGGGGTAGTATTACCTGCCTGTTAAATCTCCCGCTTAACTTTTTCAAGCACCCTTATATCAGAGATGCCTGTGACTGGGTACTGGCCTTTTTCATCCTTCTCCGCCGATTTTACCATGTCCCAGATGGTGAGAAGTGCCGTGCTCACCCCGACAAGTGCTTCCATCTCAACACCTGTCTTTCCGGAAGATATTACTGTAACATTGGCTGTTATTCCTGTATTCGTGTAATCAAAGGTGATATCAATTCCATGGACCGGGATTGCATGGCACATCGGGATGAGTCTTGGGGTATCTTTAATGGCAAGTGTTGCCGCAACTCTTGCAGTAGCAAGCACATTTCCTTTCACGACTGTTCCGTCCCTGATAGCTGCCAGGGTATCAGGCCGGAGGGTTATGGTTCCTGCAGCCACTGCCTTGCGGTAGACCTCCCCTTTTGCGGAAACGTCAACCATCCTGGCACGGTCCTCATCAAGATGGGTAAATTCTGGCATTATTCTCCTTCATGTGTTCTCCCGAAGAGCACTTGAGGTACTGCAAGAAGCAGGTCCATGGCCGTCATCCCATAGCCCTGTGAACCGGTGACGATCTCGCCAGCGCGCCCGGTTGCCCAGGCTCCCATGCAGGCCGCATCAAACGCAGGGGCCACAACCATCAGGGCAGCACAGACTCCT
>JAAYPD010000238.1 GCA_012520015.1 Methanomicrobiales archaeon | reverse complement strand
TTGATGTGGTCGCCTGCAGAAATGTAACCATCTACTTTAACGAACAACAAAAGAAAGACCTTGTGAAGCTTGTCCACGAAAGTCTTGGAAATAACGGGTACTATATCATGGGCATGTCAGAATACATGTCAAAAGATGTCGAACATCTGTTCAAACCTTATAAACCAATGCTAAAAATATTTCAAAAAATCAGCTGATTAGTAAAATTGTAAAATTTCGTCGAATGTCGTAGATTAAAAATGGTCCGTAGAAGAGAAATAGTTATGTTTCCCGTTGAAAGTCCATATTATTTCGGAGGTACTGAACAACAAGAAACATATATATCATCGTTATTTAGTATTTATTTTAGGGTCTTTTGAATGTCAGGAGCAGGCGTCCCATACCTGGTGCTTTGTGTTGATGATGAAGAGCTCCTGCTTGATCTATGTCGCCTGTTCCTGGAGCGATCTGGTATATTAAAAGTAGATACAGCAACATCTGCAGTAACCGCTCTGGAAATTTTAAAAGAAAAGGAATATGATGCCATCATCTCTGATTATGAGATGCCAGGGATGAACGGGGTTGAATTTTTAAAGAAAATACGTGCCCTGGATGGTATAATTCCTTTTATAATGTTCACCGGCAGGGGCAGGGAAGAGGTTGTAATTGATGCCCTGAACAATGGAGCTGACTTTTATCTTCAGAAGGGAGGAGAACCAAAGTCCCAGTTTGCAGAACTGAAATCAAAAGTTGAATATGCAATAAGGCAAAAACAGGCTGAAAATCTTCTTAAACAGGAAAGAGAACAGTTACTATCCATATTCGATAGTCTTGAACAGATAGTTTATGTAACTGATCCACATACATACGAAATTTTGTATGTGAACAAAAATTTTCAAAAACTTCTTGGAAAAGAGGTTATCGGGAAAACCTGTTATGAAGAGTTTCAAAACCTGAAAGAGCCCTGCAGTTTTTGTACGAACAAGGAAATTATAGAAAGAAAACCCCTTCCCTGCTTCTGGAACCATTATAACTCCTATTTTGACCGGCATTTTTCCATCGTTGACCGGATCATCAACTGGCCAGACGGACGTGAAGTAAGGCTTGAGGTCGCTACCGACATAACCGAAGAGAAACGGACTTATGAAGAGTTAAATGCTGCATACGAAGAGCTTGCTTCATCTGAAAATGAATTAAAACTTCAGTTCCAGGAACTGATGGAGAGCAGGGAGAAGCTGAAGGAGAGCGAAGAGAGGTACAGGACTGTTGTTGAAAACTCCCAGGACATCTTTTACCGGAGTGATGCACAGGGAAACCTTGTCATGGTAAGTCCCAGTATTTTACCTATATATGGTGCCGACTCGCTTGATGAACTCCTTGGGAAAGATATCGCAAGTGTATTTTATAAGAATCCATCAGACAGGGAGAAGTTTTTAAAGACTTTACATGAGAATGGTTCAGTCTATAATTATGAGATCCTTCTGGAAAAAAAAGATGGAACTCCGATATGGACATCAGCAAATGCCCACATTTATTATGATGCTGATGGTAAACCTGCCGGTGTTGAAGGAAATATCCGTGATATAACAAAAATTAAAAAAGCCGTTAATGCTCTTCGTGAACGTGAAGAGCTCTACAGGTTTTTGGTTGATCATATTGAAGACGGTGTTTTTATCGTCCAGGATGATTTACTTGTCTACTGCAATAACACCTATGCAAAGATGATCGGGTACGAGGTTGAGGAGATCCTGGGAACGATCATGTATGACCATATCAGCCCTGAAACCCGTGATGTTCTCATCTCGAAATGTTACCATGCAAGTGTACCTTCAGTCATCCTTGAATCATCAGAGATACAGCTCCTGCACAAGGACGAAGTCACAAAGATCCCCGTGCTTCTCTCATTAAGTCTTGGAGAATATAAAGGAAAGAGGGCCTGTATCGGTACTGTTCATCACGTGGGAGAGATTTGCTTAAAGATTGAGGATTCTCTCCGGGAGAGCAGGGCTATTCTTAGTTCAATCCTTAAAAAATCCCCTGTTCCGCAGTTTGTTATTGATACTAATCATGTTGTTATACATTGGAACGATGCACTATCTGCGTTCAGCGAAATCTCCCCTGACGATATAATTGGAACAGATGAGCACTGGCGGGCATTTTACCCTCATCCAAGGCCATGTATTGCTGACCTGATTCTTGATGGAAAAACTGATGAACTTGAGAAGTGGTACGGGGACAAGGCAAAGCCATCTTCTTTAATCAAGGATGCCTGGTCATCAACTGACTTTTTCCCTAATCTTGGTGAAAATGGAAAGTGGTTGCATTATACCGGGGCCCTGCTTCGAAACGTAAATGGTGATGTATGGGGGGCCCTTGAGACTCTTGAAGATATCACCGAACAGATGATGAACGAAGAGGGTTTACAGGCGGCCATTAAGAAGTTAAACCTCCTTTCTGACATAACAAGGCATGATATTTTAAACACTCTTACGGTGCTTAATGGAGCAGTTGATATTATTCGTGAAGAATGCGAGGAATTTGATGATAG
>JAAYPD010000237.1 GCA_012520015.1 Methanomicrobiales archaeon | reverse complement strand
TATCATCAATGATATGAATAAGAGTTTCCCTGTCTGTCACACGCTTAATGTGTAATTGTTCTTCTGAACCATCCTTCCAAATCAATAATGGAGGAATAATCCCATCATAATCGGGTATATATGCAGAAATCTGAAAATTTGACAGAGGAAAATATGCACAATAGCAATCCCAGATGAAAACCGGTAAAACCAGAGAAGATATCGCTTGGAAAAGTAAAAATGTCTCTGCAGGCCTCATCTGTTTAAGCAGATCTTCAACTTCCTGCGAGAGATCCGGTGAATCCAAAGAATACCATCTGGTACCCAGATCATTAACCTGATATTCATTTATCTGAGCGATTGCTGAGACAAATCCTGATGGGATTAGGAAATCTCCTTCGATGTTGATCTTGCATGACATATCTTGATGTTTCCTTTATTCATCCGGAAGGGTCGCTACCCATTCGTTCACTTTTTGTTTCAGATCTGCAGGCATGTGTTTCTGACCTGATTCCAGGATCGAGGACATTTTTTGAACAATAGTCAGAGGAGTTTCATTCATCTCTGCCAAAGCTGCTTCGGCATCTGCAGGGGTAAACCCATTCTTCCCAACCCTTTCCATAATCTCAAAACCAGTTCTGACATTATCTGGTATCTTCACAACTGGGGGGTTGGGATTATTAGCCAGTTCATTATATTTGTTTATTACTGGCACTATCTGGTTTCTGTATTGCTTCGTTAGCTGTCGCATCCCCTCTTTCTTGTATGCAACTCTGGCTTCAGGAGAGATCCCTTTTTTATCAGCTTTAATTCCGTACCATTCATTGACTTTATACTCCATCGCCTTTGACGTAGCCACGACATCCTTGTATGGTTTTCCTTTCATATCACCCCTGGTTGCTGGTTTGATATCTTCCTGTCCTCCACCATACGATTCAGCACTGTGCTCATCATTGACTGACTGATCCATGTCTTCGGCATACCTGTTACATGCGTCCTGATCTATTACCGGTTTCCCATCAGGCCCTATCTTATATGGGTAGTCACCTTTCTGAGTTTTATAAAATTCCTGGTTATAGATATCCCTGGCTCCAGTCCCTTTTTCCTCGATTGGTTTTCCATCCTCGCCTATTATAGGCTCCCCCTTCGAATTTCGAACAAATTTATTATCCGGTGAAATATCTTCCATTGATCCTTTAACATCCTCCCAAACCGGAAGACCTGTCTTTGGATCTTTAACCTCCTTTCCGTCAACGACTTTCTTCACCCTTTTTGTTATCCGATAGGTAACATCTTGATCGAGAGTGCATCTTATGCTCTTTTCATCAGGAGTTTTTGGTTTGGAATCCTTCACATTGGTGATCTGTGCGACTTGAATATCATCTAATGTATAGGGCTTTTCACCAGGTCTCAGGTTTTTATTTGCCTGTTCTAATAACCGCTGTCTGGTTGATAAATGAGTTCCTTCGTACACACCATTCCAGTGCTCATTAAAATCTCTACGGAGGGGACTTTGTTCACCCGGCTTGCAGGTTTTTCCGTTCACATTGTGTGGCTCATCATTCAGAACCGTCATCGCGTGTTTATCCTGCTGAACCTTTTCGCATGCATCTTCAAAAGCCTTTTGAGCGGCCGGATCGTTTGGATTACTCTGTAATTTTTCCCAGGAATCTTTCAATTCATTGATTTTTTTTTCTTCCCTCATTTATTCCATTTATATACGCTGACTTTTCAGCCTCGTCCACTTTACCCTTTGATTTTTCGATTAATAAATCCGCACGCTTAGCATCTAGTTCTTTCCTTGCTTCTATTGCTTCTTTTGAATTTTTATCGGGTATTTTTTCGTAATCATCTTTTGCTTTTTTATAATCATCGAGTTTATTTTTTACTTCTTTATTATCACCTTCTGTCTGCTTTTCCGCATCAGTTGGTTTCTGCTGGTCCCCTTCCTTAACCTTAACCTTCTCACCGTCAACTGGTTTCTCCTGGTCTCCTTCCTTAACCTTAACCTTCTCACCGTCAACTGGTTTCTCCTGGTCTCCTTCCTTAACCTTAACCTTCTCACCGTCAACTGGTTTCTCCAGGTCTCCTTCCTTAACCTTAACCTTCTCACCGTCAACTGGTTTCTCCAGGTCCCCTTCCTTAACCTTAACCTTCTCACCGTCAACTGGTTTCTGCTGATCCCCTTCCTTAACCTTAACCTTTTCACCGTCAACTGGTTTCTCCTGGTCCCCTTCCTTAACCTTAACCTTCTCGCTGTCAACTGGTTTCTGCTGATCCCCTTCCTTAACCTTAACCTTCTCACCGTCAACTGGTTTCTGCTGATCCCCTTCCTTAACCTTAACCTTCTCACCGTCAACTGGTTTCTGCTGATCCCCTATCTTCTTTCCATCAGAAGATGTCTTTACTTTATCTCCTGATCCCTTCTCATTGGTCCCAAACCAATTTACATCCTTGAGATTTTTCTGGCCCTGAGTTGCAACCAGATGACCTAACCAGTTAACAAGTGCTTCATCTCTAATTTCTTTTGCAGTCTGCGTAGCTGCACATACTACAGAATAACAGCGTTCGGGTTTTCCGACATCCACTCCATAATATATCCCTTTGAAAAAGTGATACCCGGCAAAAGCCCCCCAGGCAATGATTCGAGCTTTTGGGGTATCCATTATTAATTGGACACCCCATTCAAGTCTATCCACATCGACTACTTTTGACTCAATGATACCAAAAATTTCACTCAAAGGATTAATCTTATTGAAGAATTGTTCTAGTGTCCAATCATTCTGATATGCTTCAAGAGCCAACAGTACCTTCCCTTTAATCTGATTAACCAATATAGGTGCTAATGCTCGAACCGCCGGGTTACAAGCTGCTATATATGGGCCAAGAACGGGAGAGAGTGCAGTGTTAAATGCCAGATCACCAGCCCATTTAACCCATTCAAGCACTTCAATAATCGTGTCATAGTCATTTGCCTGATCTAAATAGTCCTTTGCCTCTTCAATATTCAGGCGATAGGCCCGATCATAAATCTGCCATCTGAGTTTAACAAGCCCCTCAACACCAAGAACTCTTTTTCTTTTCTCGACGAGTTCAAGAAGTTCAGGCCGGGCTATATCAGGAGCCATTACATTGATGATTTTTTTACATCGTTCTACTTCAATCTCCCAGCTGGCGCTCCCTGGATTCGCATCAAGAGTTTCTAATCCAAGAGTAAACTCACAATACCCCGTCTCTTCTTTGCCTTTATGATCCTGAACAGTTGCCCGATATGTAACTGCGATAGGTCTCCCATCACCAGGTATCGGTCGCTGCATAAAAGCAGCATAATTGGCAAAAGTTAACCCCGCATTTTGATATTCAATATGTAATTTTGAGGCTAGTGCAACATTATAACTCTTTGATCCTTCTTCCTCAAAAATCGTAAAAATGAGATCATTTGGAGGAGTAATAGAAGGAATCTCTCGTACTATTTCACCTTCGTCATTGAGATAATAGTAAGAAAACATAAGTATTTTCGATAACTCTTCACCAACAATTGGAACCGGGACATAATACATACCATCCCGTTGACCTGTTTTATTGATAAATAACCCTTCTTTCTGAATGATAACCTGAATATGACACTCCAGTGGGAAATTAAGAATTCCAGAAGGAGGCATTCCACGAATGACGATCTTTTCTGATTCATACGTATCATCTGTTCTTTCCCCGGAAACTTCAAGTTCGGTAATGGTAAGTTCAGCATTAGTATTGTCAATTTTTTTAATACTTGCTGAAGCGAGTTTTTGAGGGCTTCTCTCCTCGTCAATTATAATATCCCAGGATTCTTCTCCACCATCGATAATTTGAATATTAACGGATGCATTTCCCTTTGTTCCTTTGACGAGGGAGACCTGATATCGATCCGCTTCGATCTTTGGCCTTGGGAGTAGGATAACAGGAACGGTTACATTTCCTATCGTTTTTCCATCAATTTCTGCAGTTATAAGAACATCTTCTGATGCAGGGGGTTCGGCATTCTCATTATTCGGATCTGGTGATGTTGCCTGCAGAGCGACAGCAGTCCATCCTTCTCCATAGACTGTCTGGGAACTGGGTTCATCCAACCACCCTTTTGAATTAGCCAGTTTGAATGTCCACAATGCAACAAGAGGTTCACCATCTTCAGATTCAACCCGTGCCATGAGAACCGTACGATCATTTGCAATAAATGGTGAGATCTTATTTTTATCATTCTCAAACTGGGTTTTTATTGGTCCTGTTGTCGGTTTCCCAAATATTACTGTTATCGTTGGCTTATCAGAAATCTCTTCATTTTGAACAGATGCAGAGAGAGTAAGTGAAACATCTTTTCTCTCGGTTTTATCAATCTGCTTTATGGTTGCATTTAATAAACCCGTTCCCCGGACAGGGGATACGGAGAGATACTCTGAAGTGTCTAATGGAACATCAAGAGAGATTACTGAATCGGGTACATCATTTCCAATCCCATTTTCATCTATTGACATCACTTTGGCAGAAATTGTGGCCGTCTCTTTCTCTGTTACATGGATTGTTTTTGCAGGTGCAACGCATAAGGCATATTTATAGGCGGATTCAAATTCAAGCGGAACTTCAATTTTTAGGAATTTTCCAAAAATGGTTGCTGAAACAGTCACCATAACCGAGGCTTTTTTCATCACATCTTTTTCTGCTTTTGCGATAAACAGTCTCTTCTTTTCTATTCCTACGACAGATTCGTCTCCAGGTATAACGGCAGCTTCCGTACCACTGATACTAATCGAGATTTTTTGTACCAGGGATGCGATTTCAGAATCAGTAAATTTCAACGGCAGGTTTACTGTTGCAACAATATAGGTCTGAGGATTTCCTGAAGAATTTAATCCGGCATATTCTGGCTTGGCCCATAGTTCGGGTTCAGGCATACTTGGTATTGTGACATCAATCTCATCAACAACCGGGGCCCCGCCAACCGGAACCGGAATACCCATTCCTGGTAATGAGGCCTCGGGAGCTAAGTTACTTCGGATTGGGATTGCCTTTTTAGATAGGACCAATCCCTGGTATTCATTGATAGTAAGCGATCTTTTCAGTGATGCATCGATCTGGAGCGTCGTTCCATCCAGGATAAGGGATGAGGTAATGCTTACTATATCGTCCCACCCAGATCCGGGAATAAGGGCAGCTGTTCCACTGTTAAGTTTTATTCTGGTTTCGCTCCCTTTCAGGAAGAACCAAATCTTCATACTTACAGAACCGAGGGTCATCTCTCCTG
>JAAYPD010000236.1 GCA_012520015.1 Methanomicrobiales archaeon | reverse complement strand
CCCGTCCTCCCCCGGGAGTGTCAGTCACCTTGTCAGGAGAGCCCGCCTTTAATCGTGAGATGGAGAAGGAAATAGGCTCTTCCATGGGAGTTCTCATACTTGCAGCCATGGCCCTCATGGTAGTTGCGGTCATGACTCTCTTCTCCCATGTAAGGTATGCCCTTCTCCCGGTTGGTATCGTTGCAACAGGTCTTATACTGACTTTTGGCCTCATGGGACTTACCGGAACACAGATCAGTATGGTGGTCATTGGTGCATTTCCCGTTCTTATAGGAATAGGGATAGATTATGCGATACAGATGCATTCAAGGCTTGATGAGGAGATCTATAAAACAACGCTTGTCAGGGCCGTCACCACCACCATAACCAAAACCTGTCCGTCGGTCCTTATCGCGATGCTTGCGACAACAACCGGTTTTATCGCGATGATGTTCGGACCAATCCCCATGGTAGGGGATTTTGGAATTACCTGCGCATTTGGCGTAATCTCATGTTATATCGCAGCCCTGGTTATGGTTCCCGTCTTTGCAATGCTTGTTAATTACCGTGGAAAAAGGCAGAAGAAAGGAGAAAACCCTGGACAGGGAGAAGGCTCTGCCGATCTCCTCCACAAAAAGCCAGGCCCTGGCCAGGAACCACGTGAGTCTGCGGTTGAGAAGTACGACAAGGCTCTGGGGCTTACAGCGTTAAAAATTGCAAAGCACCCGGTCCCTGTTCTGTTATTTGTATTTTCCGTCGCTTTTATCGGTTTTGTGCTGGATAATGAAGTTCCAATCAGTGCAGATGAGAAGACCTTTGTCCCCTCTGACATGCCTGCATTACTTAACATGAACAAGGTAACAAGGACCATGGGCTCGACGAAGACCATCCCGATTGTCGTATCGGCAGATGATGTCCTCCACCCTGATAACCTTGCATGGATCCAGGAGTTTGGAAATTACGAGGTAAGGAAAAATGACATGATTACCGGTGTTAGCAGCATCGCCACCTTGATTTCCGAATTTAACAATGGAGTCCTGCCGGAGACAAGAGCGCAGGCGGCCCAGATCGTCTCATCTATTCCTGCACAGTATACAAAGCGGTACCTGAACGGCAATGTCGAAGCGGTGATGGAATTCTCTACAAAGGATATGGAGTTACCAAGGGCCAGGGATCTCATAACAATAATCAGAAAAGATATGGACTTTTATCCATCCCCTCCGGGAATTAAGATAAGGGTGACAGGTTCTCTTGAGATGTTCAGTTCTGTCATGGATGACATAGACAAGTCAAAAACCTCCATGACTATCCTTGGTTTCGTCTTTATCTTTGCTTTTTTAGTTCTGGCATACCGCCGGCTGAATGCAGCAATCCCCCTCATTCCCATCATTGTCATCGTGGGCTGGAATGGGGCTATCATGTATCTGTCAGGCCTTGATTATACCCCCCTGACAGCAGTCCTTGGTTCGATGACAATAGGAGTAGCTTCTGAGTATACTATCCTTATCATGGAGCGGTGTGATGAGGAGCTGGCAAATGGTCTTCCTCTCCTTGACGCGATACAGGTAAGTGTTCAAAAAATTGGGACTGCAATCACTGTATCAGGTATGACAACCGTATTCGGATTTGCAGCGCTCATGCTCTCCGAGTTCAATATCGTTGCAAACTTTGGTATAACCACGGTTATCACGGTTATGTTCTCACTCACCGGCGCCATATTAATCATGCCGGCCGTCATATCACTTGTTTACAGGTACCAGGGATACGGAATTTAGTACTAATCCTTTTTATATTTTACTATTTGACAAAGGTTTGTAATTATTCTGGTTTTAATTCCTTTCCCTTTCATGAAAGAAGTATCGCTACTATTATCGTCTTGTAAAAAACATTCTAATTAGGCACATGGTGATATCGGTCCTTTACGTGGATGACGAACCTGATTTTTTATTTTTGGGAGAAAAATTCCTTAACAGTGAGCCTGACATGATGGTTCATACTGTGACATCCGCCGGAGAGGCACTTGAAATTCTTAAAACCCAGACTTTTGATGCAATCGTATCTGATTACATGATGCCGGCGATGGATGGTATCCAGTTTCTCCAGAAGGTCCGCTCTGTTTATGGTTCAATTCCGTTCATCCTTTTTACAGGAAAAGGTCGTGAAGAGGTAGTTATAACCGCTTTAAACTCTGGGGCTGATTTTTACCTACAGAAGGGTGGCGATGCCCCTTCACAGTTTACAGAACTTACGCATCAGATACGCCAGGCGGTAGAGAGAAAGAAGGCAGAGGATCTTCTGGTTGAAAGTGACCGGAGGTTTCGGAAAACACTTCAGACCATGAACCTTATCGCCTTCCAGCTGGACAATGACGGAAAAGTGCTTTTTTGCAATGATCATCTGCTGGAACTGACCGGATGGAAGCGTGAAGAGTTCATGGGCCAGGACTTTTTTGAAAAAGCTGTTCCGGCTGATCTTAGAGATATGAAAAAGAGCCTTTTCCAGGAAGCCATGAAAAAAGGAACCATATCCCAGCATGAAGAGATGAAACTTCTCTTAAGGAATGGTGAGATCCGTGATATTGACGTGATGAACACCGACCTTAGGGATGAACATGGTGAACTTATCGGGTACATGTGCATCGGGGATGATGTAACAGAACGGAATGCTGCAAGGAGGGAGATAAAAGCCTGGCGTAACAGGTACAGGATGGTAGCCACTTCATCAGGGCTTGTAGTATACGATTATGATCAGAATCAGGACAGGATCATCATGAGTGAGAATGTCACTGATGTTTTTGGTTACAAGTGTGAACAGATAAACCAGGGATTTGAACAATGGATATCATTTGTTCATCCCCATGATCGCCAGACAACCCTTGACTCATTTAAATATGTCCAGAAGTCAGGAACCGGCATTGTCAAGTACAGGTTCAGGCATGCTGACGGGCATTATGTCTGGGTTGAAGACAAGGTTTCCATACCAAATGGCCATGATTCATCAAGGTTCATGGGAATCATGGCAGATATCACAAGAAGGCAGGAGGCGGAAGAGGCTCTCAGGATCAGTGAGGCAAAGCTCCGGGCTGCAAATAACAAGCTTAGCCTTTTAAGCTCCATAACACGCCATGATATCACGAATTCACTTCATGCAATGCAGGGTTTTCTCTCTTTAATGGAAGAATGTGATCATGACGAGATGATGGGATTCACGAAAAAACTTAAAACGATCGTCCAAACTATTGAATCCCAGATGAAGTTCTCACACGAATATGAGAAGGTCGGAGTATCAGAGCCGGAATGGGTCAGGGTCATGGACCTTGTCGGGAAGATATTTTTTGATGAAATCCGGTTAGTCAGCAATATCTCCCCAACCCTTGAGATATATGCAGACCCCATGATATCAAAGGTGTTTTATAATCTTTTTACAAATGCCAGGGCCCATGGAGGGCATGTTACTACAATCACCCTCTCGTCCTGCTGCTCTGAAGACGGGCTTGTTCTCTCATGGGAGGATGATGGTATTGGGATACCTGATGATGAGAAGGAGATGATATTTAGTTACGGGTACGGAAAGAATACAGGTTATGGTCTGCACCTGATATCTGAAATACTTAAGATAACCTCTATCACCATCTCTGAGACCGGAACTCCGGGTAAAGGTGCAAGGTTTGAGATGGTCATTCCACATGGGGGGTACAGGTCGGCTAACGGGGAAAATCCAAGGGACGCGAAAGATGATAATTAGGATTGTTTTTAAAAATGACAAACAAATCTGCCTGTTTTCACCTGCCATATTGTTCATCTATATGAACCATTTCCCAGCTCTTGAAGGATCTGTGAGGCACCCCTGATTGTCAGACATCATGGGATTATTGTTCCGGATATATAGAAAATGATTATAAGTGATGACCGGAATTCCATATATTTCAACTGATATAAAATCGATTTATTACCCGTTTTTTCAATAAAGGAAGATAAATTATCGTCTTTTGATATGGCCAAAGATTTGAGTCAGACGCTTGTCTGCCAAATCTGTGGCAATGTTTTGTTCATTGAAAAGATAATTTTCTCCCGATTCAAATTCCTTCAATTATCGCATAAAAATTGAAAATTGTCTCAAATAACGGGTTTTGAGATTTATAAAATCCGTTCTTTTTTTATCTGGCTGATCATATTCACCCCAACTTCAGCCAGGTGGCCTTGTCTCTATCACACTGATCAGGGATATAGAACCAGCCGGTGATGAGCGTGATGATCCTGTTCTGTACTTCTCGCCATCTGTCATGATAAGGATGGTTCCTTTTAAGTCAGTCCTGTATACCTCAGCCCCGATTGCTTCAAGTCCCATCACGGTTGCCTTATTTGGTCCGTCCCCGTTCCTCCCTGCACTGATCACCGCAACTTCAGGCCTTAACCGGTGGATGAAACCGGCATCATATCCCCTTCGTGATCCATGGTCAGGTACCCTGAGGATCTGAATGGGATCATGATCCAGGATATCAGGAGAACCATTCTGTGAGAGGAGAAGCATGGAGATGTTTCCGATGATAATTTTCAGCACAGCCTCATCATATCCACCGGTAGCTGACCTGTTGACCGGAACCACCGAAATAGCAGCATCAGTCCCGATTGGAATGAGGTCTCCTTCTGTCAGTATTGAGTGGGGGATCGATTCATTTTTTATCTTCTCAAGCACCCGTGCATATTGCGGATATAGCCCGCCAGCCCCGTTGTCCCGGAAATCGTGAACAACAGTCCTGTTCATGACCTCCAAAATCCCACCGGTCTTTCCATGGTCCATGCTGGTCACCAAAAAGAGATCCAGGCTGGAGATATTATGACCTGCCAGGTAATCTGCCGTCGTGTTACGGCCAGGGCCTGCATCGATAAGGGCATACTTCCCGGCTGATTCCACCAGGACTGCATCGCCTGTTCCTACATCGATTACATGGATGGTCGCCTCTTCTGCAGTTACACAGGAAAGAGAGAGAAGTAACAGGAAAATTGCAAGGAAAGATACCGACTGATTAATATGCATGATTTATTGATACCCCCCGGTTTCAGGTACATCATACTTATATCCAGCCTTCCTCAAATTGCTTCTTCTCTGAACCAGTGGAATGTCAGCTCTGAATGTAGGAAAGGGCGATCCCCTTATCCAGTGATATCTATAAGCATCAGAAGTATAGATGTATCGTAAGTCAACTGGTTTAATCCATTTGACATTCTCTTTCTTTTTTCAAAGGGAATATACCGGCCCTACTGGTTTGAAACAGGAACCCCGACATTTCTCATCAGGCTCTGGAAGGAAAAACCACGATTACCGGCAGAATATGATGGCCTTGTAGCAGGAGAGGAATTACTTGGGTCATTTGATCCTGAGAATATCCGGACCGAGACACTGCTGTTTCAGGCAGGGTACCTGACGATCAGATCATTTAAATCAAGTGCTGAAGAAGGAACATGGTATACTCTCGGCTTTCCTAACCGGGAGGTCCGCGAATCATTTAACCGGCGGATCCTTGGGGTGCTGCAGGATGATCAGGCAATGGTTCCTCTTCCTGGTTTAAGAAAAGTCCTTGAGTCTGGAGACAGCGAGGAGTTATATTCGGTCTTTCATTCATTTTTATCCTCTATACCACATGACAACTATAGAAACAGCCTGATCTCACGATTTGAAGGTTATTATGCAAGTGTTGTATATGCATACCTTGCAAGCCTTGGATATGAGATAATCCCGGAAGACACGACAAATAAAGGCAGGATCGATCTGACTGTCAAAACCAGGTCCTATATATGGATCTTTGAATTCAAGGTTGCCGGAACTTATCATCCGGGTAACAAGGATCCTCTTCTCCAGGTAAAGGAACGGGGATATGCCGAAAAGTATGCCTCCGATCCCCGCCCGGTTATTGAAACAGGTGTAGTGTTCAATCCAAAAACCAGGAATATAGACAGATGGGATGTAGTAAAACCTGGTTCCTAACCTTTCTTCCCGATTATGTTCTCAATGCTCTCCAGTAACTCCTGTTCCATGTATGGTTTGACCACATAGCCCGCGGCACCTACCCTGAGAGCCAGGTCAACGACCTGTTCAAGTCCGGCGGCTGAACACATTATTACCGGTATGTCAGGATAATTCTGCTTCAGTTCGCGTAATATCTCAATACCATTAAGTTTTGGCATGACCAGGTCAAGCATGATAAGGTCTGCCTGGTGACTTTTTAGAAAATCCAGGATATGTGTCCCGTCAGGCTGGGTCAGGGTATTATAGCCTGCCTTGGTCAGAATCAGGTCCATCTCTTCAATATCTGCCGGATTATCATCAACCATTAAAACAGTTGTCATACCATCAACTCATAATGAACGGAAGATAACTCCATTCAGGATAGTCTCTCATTGATCTTCATATGGTATGAATTTGTCTAAAAAATTAATTTTTTGATACCTTCATGGATGCTGACTGCACCATCAGGCAGTATATAGGATAATGATCGTCTCAGTTATTATGAGGTTTCAGCACCGCTCATATTTACCAGGCAGGTAAAACATATTAATGAGCCAGCAATGGAGACATGGACCTCTCATCTTCCTGAAATCTTAATCTCCCTCACTTCATCAGATTACAGCATACCTGATAACTACCGGCTGGGAACTGATGCATACCTGGTTCCGTCCCCTGACCGACAGGATTTACTCTTCTCATTCCCGGTGGTTTTCAGGTTGCCCTTTATTGAAGAGATATCCCTTCCTCTCTCTTCTTCATCAGGGGCGGTGCATGAGATCATTGAGCATTGTAAACGGTCATCAAAAAAAGACAAGGTCCTTGGTATACTTTATGGCATAGGGACCGGAAACCAGGGTCGGTACCTGGCAAACATCGAGCCCTGCACCATCGCCTCATCCATGTCTGCACTTGCATCAAATCTCTGGAGACCGGATGAAGAGAATGTTCTCTTTTCTGACAGGGTGCGGCTCAGCATACGGGGCTCCCTTCCCCATCTGCCGTTATCTTCGAAGAACATCACTTCGATCAGGTCAGATTTGGGTGCATACCTGTCTGCTATGTCAGACTGCATTAGCAAGGTCTCTGTCAGGCAGATGAAACGGGGGTGGGAGAGTGTTCTTGACCAGCAGCATCTTCGTTCAGAACTGAATGGTATGGGTCTGGTCTGTTTTATCGGGGATGGGACCAGGCCTGCCAGGTCATATACCCGTCACCGGAGCTGGCACAGGGTGGCAGGGCCTAAAGACGGGGTTCATATCCCGTTTCATTGCCCGGTTGAGCTCTCTCCGGTTGAAGTAATGCTTGCAGGGTCAAACCAGACAGTAACCGGCCTTGGAATAAAGAGGGGTGAGATCTTTGCAATTACCGGCTCGAATGCTGAAGGAAAATCGACATTACTCAATGCCATCCAGGCAGGTGCAGATGATCATGCCCCTGGAGACGGACGGGAGATGCTTGTAACTGTTCCAGGAGGGTTTTCTCCGGATGCCACCAGTATAGAGCTGAAAGGTGCAGACCTTCGCCCGTTTTTTGGAACTATTCCTCCAGGGATGACCGGAACTCCTGAATCCGCCTTTGGTCAGGGAAGTGGTTCTGCATCCATGGCTTTTCGGATCTCTGATTCACTCAGGCGGGAGCCTCCATATATTGTCATTGACGAGGATCGTGCCGCCCAGAATCTGATGGTTCCCTGTTATATGAGTTCTGCTGATATCCGGTCACTTGCATCTTTGCTTGCAGAAGATCGTGGATGGTTCAGGGGTACGTCTTTTATTATTGCAGGGTCAGGTATGGAACTCCTGATTGCACAGGCTGACCGGATTATAAGGCTAAGTCAGCATCAGCCGCATGCTCTCTTTGTTCCTGAGTACCGCAGCGGGTTATATGCATATTATGAAAAACTGGCAGGTTTCATTCCTTCACCCACAAGTGAAAAACAGGGGGGAGGTTAAAAGTAATAGGATGGATGATCATCATGACTGATTCCAATATCCATCAGGCGCCGTGTCAGATCTCTCAGGTCCGACCCGACGATTCGATCCCGTGATATTGTATACAGGACATCATCCATGAAGAGGGACCGGAGGACTGTTGATCCATACCACCATTCATCACCAGAAGTTCCGGTGCCCTGTTTTATCCTGCCTTTCTCGGTAAACCCGGCCTCAGGGTCAATGCCGAATACATAGGTTCCCTGCCAGGTCTCTTTGGTATGGGATCCCTCATACCTGCTTCCCTGGACCGGTATGTGAACGACCTCCCTGACAGGAATTGCCATGATATTCTTCTCTTTATCAAGCAGGAATGCCCGGTGGTCTGAAAGGACGGCAGAGTCAGATCCCTTCTCTCCGATGACGATACTCTCAACAAGTCGTGGATTATTGACATTGCTAACATCAAAGAGGGCAATCTTCACTCCGGTAGGGATAATTCCTCCCCATTCGTTCTCCATGGTGTCTTTTCCGATGCCTATCAGATGGGTGTCGTCGTAAGGATGGAGATAGTCGGAATATCCGGGGATTTTAAGTTCTCCAAGCAGACCTGGCTGATAGGGATTGGAGAGATCGATCACAAAAAGCGGATCAGTCTGTTTGAAGGTAACCAGGTAGAGGAGGTCTCCCATGAACCGTGCAGAGTAAATCTTCTCCTCCGGAGCCAGGTGCTCTAATCTTCCGATTATCTTCAGGTCAGGGTCAAAGACATAGACATTGCTGTACTGTTTTATATCTGATGACCAGTCCGGCACTGTGGTTGCAACCCGTAGATTTCCACGGTTTTCATCCAGTGAGAACTGGTTTAAGAGATATCCGGGAACGATCCCGGTTGATTTGTATGTGATATCCCCATCCTTAATGGCAAACCGGTGAATGACAGACTCCTGCTCCGGCTCTTTGGACTCTGCTGATCGTCTTTCTGCTAACAGCCACCCCAGCCAGGGCCGCTGCTTTTCATAAGCAACATACACATTCTGGTGTGATACATAAAGTGTGCTTGAATATCCAAGAAGGAATGATTCAGCATCAGGCTGTCCGGACCCGGTCACCGGAAATGATGTCAGGGTATGCATCTGGTATTCGTTCATTGGATAGGGAGGACACCAGATGGATGATATCTCAACCGGCCTGGTTCCATCATAAATGATGGGCATGCGGGGGTTGGAGTAATCAGGTCTCTCTTTAGTGATGAAGTACACATAATTGCCTGTCATCCGGGCATTTTCATATGAACCGGGAGCAGAGATGGCCCTGACTTCCTTAGGGCTCTTCCGATCAGAGATATCATATATCACGGCCTTTGTCTTTCTTGAATAGTCAGGGACGGGAACTGCTGATCCTTCCGGAGTATACCAATGCTCATCATATATGTCAGAAAAGACGACAAGGCGATCCCCTGCCAGGAAAAGTTCTGAAACAGATCCTTTCACCGGCAGTTCGAAAACAATCTTACCCTGCTCCGGCGGAAATGCATCGACGATGGTAAGCGTTTCTCCACTCTTAATGTAGATATATTTTCCATCATTCTTTACAAAATCCGCTTCATCAACTCCGGCAACCTGAATATTGGTCGTTGAAAAATCACTTGCTCCTTTATCAGATGAACCTGCTTTGGTGGCAGCCGGCGATGCCATTTCCTGTGCAACAGTCGACACAGGTGAAGGTGCCATATCATAATACATCTCGTTTATATAGTCATACCGGTATTCAGGAGTTACATTCTTCAGATACTCTTTCAAATCCTCATCTGTTGTTATCTCCAGAATTCCGGACTCGGGTGTATCTGTTCCTGACACCTGGAAAAACCCTGTACATACCGCAATAATGATCACGGAAAGAAGCAGGGAACGCACTGGTGCCTGTGGTTTCATACTGATGTAGTATATCTGATGAGGATAATTAGTTGTCGAAAGCAACGAAGATTTTCAAAGTAATCCTGTCATATTAACAATTACGGTAACATTCTGGCAGGTGTATAATTCATTCAGGCTCGCAGGGGTATTATTAGATGTATCCCTTGTTCATCTCCAGGATCCGGTTTACCACTATTGATCTCCATTCTTTTCAGACCCGAAGTATATCCCTTATCCAGTTGATATATAACTATGCGAAAGATCCCCCTCCATGAGAAAGGAGGTATCATCAACGAGTTTGGAGGAGATTTCTGCACCGTAAGACTTCGAATCCCTGCGGGCCTGATCACGGTTGACCAGATGGAAGGTATTGTAGAAATTGTACGAAGATACAATACAGAGCTCCACCTGACAACCAGGCAGACCATGGAGCTGGTTCATGTCTCTCCTGGATCCCTTGAATCTCTCGCCAAAGACCTTGAGGCCAATGGAACCCCGATAGGTGCTGACAAGTCAGAGATCGTTAATATCACCGCCTGTCCTGGAACTGACAGATGCCGTTTTGCCATGATAGATTCAATCTCTCTTGCAAGAACCCTTGATGAAAAGTTTTTCGGGAAGGAGATGCCGGTTAAGTTCAGGATTGCCATCTCTTCATGCCCGAACTCATGTGTGAGTGAGCGCCTTAATGAGATCGGGATTACTGGCGTTGTCAGGCCATACCGGGTTCCCGGGACATGCACCGGTTGCGGAACCTGTGTCAAGTACTGCAGGGAGAATGCGATAGCAATCAAAAACGGGCAGATAAGGATGAACAATGATCTCTGCGTCCATTGCGGAATGTGCATCCAGTCATGCCCGTTCCATATCATCAAGGCAGACCCTGCTGCATACCATATCACCATAGGTGGAAAACGGGGCCGTCATCCAAGGGTCGGGTACCATGTCGTCACCGTCAAAACACCGGAGACGGTTATAAAAGTTGTTGAGAAAGTTGTGAAATGGGTATACAGGAAAGCATGGTCTGACTCCCTTTTACCTGATCAGCTCGGTATCCTTGACT
>JAAYPD010000235.1 GCA_012520015.1 Methanomicrobiales archaeon | reverse complement strand
CCGCTGGCCGTCTCACCTGACATGAAAAGTGACATGCCATTTTCAATGCAAATCCAGAGATAGGCAGCAAGTGAATAACTACAGGTTCCAAACTCAACAAGCTTGGTGATGGAGATGACATCGTCCATCGCCTTACGAATGGTAAAGTTACTCCCCTGCCTGCTTATCTCAGTAGAGTAAACAATGTTGATACGCGACCCATCAGGAAGAGTAGCATCAACAATAGGGTTGCGATAGGTAATAGGACGGCGGGACTTTTCTGCCAGTTTGATACAGAAGTCGTCAAGGACCGATTCTTGATCAAAACCTACAACAGATTTTAGTCCCTTAAAGATCTTATGTTCGATGAAGATAGGACCAAGTCCATTACAGGTGATGTCCTCGATAAAATTGTCAGAAATGAATGGATAAAGAACTCCGACATCAATTTTGTCCCTGACCATCTGGTATTCAACTGCCTCAAACTCCTGTGGGGAGACGATTATCCTTCCGTCCGAGAGGTGTGGAACGTCTGCAAATATGCGCTCTGCACCAGGTTCTTCCTTAGCAGTAAGATCCGTTGTAAGGAATGTTTTAAATTTATCGCCTAATCCCTTAGGTCCCTCAATTTTTAGCAATGCCGGATCAATTGCCACACCAGGTTTCTTGATGTACATGACCTGCCTTAAGAGGCGTTTTAAGACAGCCGTCCGCTCTTCAGGGGTCACAGGATCTTCTTCAAGGGCATCAAGCAGATCCACCAGACGGTATTCTATTGCAGGGAGTAACTTTCCGATATTATGCAGGAATGAGGGTTCAATTGGGATGTAAAAGTTCCTGACATCATTAGGATCAAAAAAGATATGAATAAATATCGGAGGCTTTGCAGGATAAATCAGGTTTGGATCTTTAATTCCTTTCAAATCTCGTTTCAATTCAGAAAAAAAGAGTGGAATTCCAAATTCATCAACCGGGAAGATATGAAGGTATTCAAGAAGATGGGGATAATTGCGTGCATATTCTTTCGCATTTGCAGGAAGCATACGAAACAGGGCGCATGAATCAGGGTTGATAATACACTCTTCAGTATCATGACTTTGAGCTTCCTGAAAAGGAATTTTCCCCTGGATCTGCAACCTGGACATGTTCAGACTTTCGCAACAGATACCGGAATGATCTTCATCCCATACCCGGGATGGACTTCAAAGCTGACAAGGTTACCAGTCGTCTTCCTGGCACCTCTGACCTTGACCACTTCAAGAACCATGACATATTTGTCACCCATGAGCTTTCGCATGAGAAGCAGGTGTGCGTCGCAGATAGACCTGACCCTCGTCAAGACTTCGTCGGTAAATGCGTACGTGTGCATGGTAATCAGAATCGTCTTCCCCTGATCACAGATGTTTTTAGCCTGGGTCAGGAATGTGAGAACAGATTCTGTGGTTGTATATTCAGTGAATATCGTTAACGAATCAATGATCGCAACATCGGTATTACTAAATTTTACATGAGTTATTATCCTTTCAAGAATGTCATTCATGGCATCCGGCGTCCATTTAAACTCCACCAGGTGACAGTGAAAGAGCCGGATATATCCCCATGCAAAGAAGTCTGAAATATCAAGGGACATCGATTCCATCTGTGTCAGGAAACTCTTTGTTGTAAGTTCTGTTGAAAAGAGATCGACGCGGAGGTTGTTATGCATACTCCCCCAAATGAACTGCTGGGTTAAAACGGACTTACCTGTATCGTTTTCTCCTTCAATCAGGGTGAGGGAACCCAGAGGTAATCCGTCAGCGATCTTTTTATCAATCTCTTCATTTCCGGTTGTGAGGATTTTTCGTTCTTCTTTCCCAAGGAGATCTGCAATGTCCCCCCTTGCATCCTCTCCACCTGATAAGTCCAATTCTGCCATATGATGAATGCCCCTATATTCATATTCAATTTGGAGAGTATTTGGTATTATCTAAACCTGAACAGGCTGACTGCAGGTTAAAGATATTACATGGATCGATGATTTTATAATAGTATCATGAATATTGCAAATATTTGTATCATTTAACTATTATATTACAGATGAGTATGCAGTAATTCCATTTGGTGTCACAAATATCACGCGGTCTGGTTTTGTGCCCATTGGAACTTCCATTTTAAGAACTTCAGCCGGATCCCACATCCCGATATTTATGATGTCACCATGCACAGGATCTGTTGTATTGTCAGGTATATGGGGATTGCAGCTATTAACAGAGGTCTTATTCATTTTTCCGTCATTACCTGGATAGGTAAACAGGTCCATCTTTTCAAAATCCTTTTTTGTAAAGGAAGTTGAACCATTATTAAACGCGTTGATATAAAGTTTCTGATCATCCCAGGAAGAGTTTATGGTAACCGCCGTCAACCTCATCTGTTCCTGGTTATAAGTTATGTCAGACTGCGTGTAGATAGTTGACTCTGCAATAGGCAGGATACCTGTTGCTATTACATAGCCGGAGATGATTATGAGGAGAAGGCTCACTGCACCTGCTATAAGTGACGAAGACATTGATCTATCCGGTTTTTGAGAAAGTCACAGATCTTCTCACACTGTTTGGCAGAGTGAATGTAAATGTTACAGTATTTGTGCCAATTTCACCCATGCCAGTATTTTTGATGAAAATCTCCACAGTCTCCCCGATATCCCAGTACCCGTCAGCTGGTTCAAGGTTGTACTTAAAAGTCCCATCGACTTCATCATTATTATACCCAAGACGCCCGTACTTAGAACCATATCCTATAAAAACATCGGAGCTTTGAATATCATAAATGGATATCCGGTTATTACCTACATTTTTCAGCCAGACCTGGACAGTTGTTCCGCCAGCCGTGTAGGTGTTCACTATCCGAAAATCAGTCCTTAACTTCTGTTCGGCTGATGACGATACGGTCCCGAAAGTATCACCAGCAGAAAAAATTGCCGGAAGTATCGCGGTAATCAGGACGGCTGCCCCAAGCACCGCACCAATGATCATTATTGATGATGAGATAGCTTCGCTTGCCATACTGGCAGTTAATCACGGGATGGGATGTACTCAAACTCCGAGTCATCCTCGATAAGATTGCTTGTCTCCTCTATCCGGCCT
>JAAYPD010000020.1 GCA_012520015.1 Methanomicrobiales archaeon | reverse complement strand
TTTTAACTATTATTATTTAATTATAAATACTCATTGATAACAGGGACATCTAATTAAATTACTCATAAAATAACGAATATTGGTATATTTACCGGTAAGGTTCCGGTCACATCAGCGATTCTCTGCGCTTTATGATGATTATCAGTGAAAAAATAGTAATGAAGCCATAATCTCGGAAATTGAGAGTGAAGTTTATTAAATTTTATTTACATCAAAGCCAGGTAATATATCTGTCAATATTATTGTTATAGAAAGGCAGAATCATTCATGAAAGAAGAACTCGGGAAATCTTTCACGAATTCGGGTTGATTCTGCCTCCATCACGTTAAACATGTGCCCGGGAATTTCAATCCAGGCAATACATCATGGATAATATGAATTGATAACCGTTTTGGTTTGTCCTGCCGATCATGGGGAAAATTGGTGAGGAAATGATGGTTCAAATAATCATGTTCGTTAATATTTATCTAAATCTTCAAGTAATTTACTTAACTTGGGCCAATGCGTGATGAGTTAATTAATAATAATGATTTTTTAATAAAAATAAAAGTGAGAGGTTAATATGGTAACCGCCTGGGCAATATGGGCATGAGGTGCCGCATGAGTTGTTGAATATTGGTGAGAAGATAAGGACATATTATGGATCTTTAATTAATAATTTCACAAGTTGATCTATGTCGGTTGATTTTTTCCATGGTTTCAGATATCATTCCAGTTAACCTGAAATTGTCTGATGGAGGTAAGCATATCAATTTGTATATGTCATGAAGTCAAACATAATCTGTATGTCCAGACATGGGGACGAATATTCTAAAGAGGAGATTCTTTCTCTTCTTAAAAAAAATGGAAGCAGTGATACTCTTATCGACTGGTTTGACCGTTGTATTGACTTTCACATGGGCACTGCAGCAGGGCTGCTCATCGGAATTTACATGGTAGACTATGCCCTGTCACTTCTTGGCGCTAAACCTGGTGATAAGCTCTATTCAGTCTGTGAAACCTCAAAATGTGCTCCTGACCCTTTGCAGGTGATCCTGCATTGCACCCCTGGTAATCACCGTTTAAGAGTGATAAATATCGGGAGGTTTGCAATGACAGTGAACCGGCCAAGCGATGGTGATTATGCAGAGGGAGTCAGGGTGCGACTTGATCCTGCAAAAATTGAAGACACTCCGGTACTCAGGGCATGGTTTGCAAATACGCCGGACTTTGATGGAAAGACCATGAAGAAGAGACTGGTCGAGGATATCATAAGCAAAGGCACCGGGATGCTTTCCTGGGAGAAGGTGAAGGTTAAAGTACCACACAGGGAGAAATGGAAGACAGGAATATGCACGTCATGTGGCGAACCGGTTCCTGAAAATCTCCTTGAAAACGGTCTTTGCCCAGGATGCGGAAGCCAGAAATATTACGAAAAGATCTAATTTTTCTATCCAGGGTATTTGCCCTAAACTTTTTTCAAAAAAACCTACCTTTTGTGGGACTATCGGGATTTCGTTAATGATAAAAGGTTGACTAATCTCAAAAGATCTATTTTTTAAATTAATAAGATAAACAGATGTAGGAAGTTAACGGAAACTTATGGTGATGACAAATGAATCCGATGACAAACAGAGGACTATATGCATTATTTCTCGTGATATGCATCATTTTACCTGGCATATCACTGGTATCGGCAGACACTCAGGGATCAGAACGTGTGATCTCTGATGCACTTGGCAGAGAGCTTACCATCCCTGCAGAAATCACCGGTGTTGTAAGTACTGCTCCACCAACAACGATGACCCTGTACCTGATTGCACCAGATCTCATGCTTGGATGGAACTCTGAACTAACCCCCCTCCAGAAAAAGTACATTCCTGAGCAATATCAGTCCATTCCAGTGGTCGGAGGATGGTTTGGAAAGACTGACGGTAACTTTGAGACATTCATCAGACTCAATCCTGACATCATCTTTGAAGGCAGAACCATCACCGGTGATCCGGTTGATGTGAAAGCAATTGAGGAAAGACAGACACAATTTGGAGCCATTCCACTCGTCACAATCCAGGATACCGCAAACATTTCCGGGTATGCAAAATCTATCTCACTTATCGGTGATATCCTGAACAGAAAAGAAAAATCAGAAGCCCTGATTGCATATTATCAGACTGCGCTGAAAACGGTCAAGGACGCCGTATCTACAATTCCTGATGGAGAGAAGATAAAGGTCTATTATGCAGAAGGACCGGACGGTCTTGCAACCGATCCAAGTGGTTCCCAGCATGCAATGCTCATCGATTACTGCGGTGGCAAAAATGTTGCAGACACGACCATCACACCAGGCTATGGTATGACCCCTGTCTCTCTTGAACAGGTATTAAGCTGGAATCCGGAGGTAATCATCGCCGGTGATTCTAAATTTGCCTCATCAGTTCTTACCGATCCGCTCTGGAAAGATGTCCCGGCAGTTCAGTCAGGCAGAGTATATGGCGTCCCCGTTTCACCATTCTCCTGGTTTGACCGTCCACCAGGAACAAACCAGATCCCAGGCCTGTACTGGATGCTCCATACCCTGTACCCGGAAAAATTCACGGCAGATCAACTGAAAGAGAAGATTTATGAGTTTTATTCATCCTTCTATGGAATAGAGTTGTCTGACTCACAATTAGATGGCCTGCTACTTGATGTCCCGGTTTACGAATGATGATATATGAAAGGAAAAGATGGTCAAATAATGGGAAAGAAAGAGAGTAAGGGATTTTTAACGATTGCTGATACCATTTTCGCTCCCATCTATCCGGTTATTGCAGAGCAGATCGTCACTAATACCGGTATTCATTCCGGAACAGCCCTTGATGTAGGTAGCGGACCAGGACATCTTGCAAACGCCCTGGCCCTTGCTTCTGAATGTACGGTTCACGCTCTTGACTGTTCACCAGATATGATAGAGATCTGTCAGAACCGGGTATCTGAAAAAGGACTTACCGGGAGAGTCATTCCGGCACTTGGGGATGTAAGCGAAATTCCCTATGGCGATAATACCTTTGATCTCATCGTCAGCAGAGGATCATGGTTTTTCTGGGAGGATTTACCAAAAGGGCTTTCAGAAATTTACCGGGTTTTAAAACCTGGTGGGAAGACCTATATCGGGGGCGGTTTTGGAACTGCTGAATTAAAAGAACAGATCGTCGCAGCAATGAAAGAGAGAGAGTCTGATTTTGAATCAGGAATGAAAGAGCGGATGACATCCCGTTCACCTGATATCATAAGGTCGGTATTAGAGAATATCGGGGTACATAACTACTCTCTCATTAATGATGATTCTGGCATCTGGCTTATAATGGTGCGGGAATGACCATCTGTCCATACTGCCCTCATCACTGTGATATCGCATATGGTGGCACTGGTATCTGTGGTATGTATACCGCAGTTAGTGATGAGATAACCGAGCGATTTCCAGATCACTGGCTGATGGTAACTCAGGTATCGGTAGAGACTATCCCATTTGTTCATGCTTTTCCACAGGCCAAAGCGCTTCAGGTCAGTACAATCGGGTGTAATCTGAAATGTCCCGGATGTGTATCAGAAGTTTTGGTCCGAAATCCTGATGATATGGGAACCGGTCTTCGGTACCAGTCAGCAAAAGAGATTATCGATGAAGCGGAGAAGAATGACTGTAAGGGAATCGTCTTCTGTCTGAATGAACCGACGGTTTCCCTTCCCTCTTTCCTCAGTGTCGCCAAGCTGGCAAAAGAAAAAGGGATGTTTGTCGGATGCTCATCAAATGGATATTTTTCAGAGCATACCTTAAATCTTCTCATTCCGGTTCTTGATATGATAAATATCGGACTAAAAGGGAAAGATGAGAAATACCTCAGGGCTTGTGGAATTATTGATGACAGTGTCGTCATACAGAACATCAAAAAGCTTGTGCAGGCAGGGGTCCATGTAGAGACTGCACTGATGCATGCAAAAGGGCAGGAGAACGACCTTATCACCCAGGCAAAAGAGGTAGTCTCAATTTCAGAGAAGATCCCAATTCAGATTATGCGATGTATGGCATTTGGGGACCTTGGCCAGGAGTTTGAGCCTTCTATTCCGGAATCTGAACTCCTGTGTGATAAGATACGTGAATATGCTTCCCATGTTTACCTCTTCAATTCGCCAGGAACTGCGTATATCAATACAGTCTGCCCGGACTGTGGAGATGTATTATCCACCCGTGAAATGTACGGGCCAATGGGATGCAGACCGGTGACATTTCTGGATAACAGAACATGTTCATGCGGGTACAAGGTCCCTCTCACCGGAATGGCATCCTCCTCAAGGTATGAAGAAGAGGGAATGGATGGCGGATACAGGCCTACCCGTGCACTTGAATGTATCCAGGGAATTGTCACCTGTCTTGGAGTTGATGATCCACTCTGTGCTCCCAGGTTGTGGAAATTATATCTCTCCCATGGAAAGATAAGTTCAATTCACGAGCGAATCCAAAAAATTCCCTTATATTATGGTCTCATCCGTGAAGTGGCGGAAATTGTTGATAAAAAGGATTCAGGTGAAGAGTTATTGTCAGTCCTGGAAGAGATGAAAAACAGGGTTACTGATGCAGTGAAAGGAATGCCGAGGCCCCGCGTTCTCTACACCATGGGATACCCGATATTCTCACTAAACGGAGGCAGATTTGAGAATCAACTTGTGGACGTGGCAGGAGGGGAACCTGTGAACAGACTGATAAAACGGTCAGGAAAACCCGGGGTAAACCTGTCCCATGAAGAGTTTCTTTCACTCAATCCTGACTGGATATGCATCTCCGGTCTCTTTTCTCTTCCGAAAGAAGAGTGTATTGCATATTGCAAAAACCATGCCCTCCTGGTTCCAGCGGTGACTGAGAATAAGGTTGTTGAACTGCCACCATCCTGGGACTTTGGAAGTCCAAGATGGATACTTGGCCTTATGCTTCTGGCCCAGTCATTTCATCCAAAGACATGTACCTGGAATATGGATGATATTGCAGACCAGTTTTACCAGCGATTCTATCATGTCTCTTATCGGTCGGTCGAGCCGACCAGGTCGTTTATCAAGGCATCAGCAAAAATATCCGGGTAATTATTCCCTTTTTTCTATTACAAAAGTGTTTCAGGAGATATGTTTTTTTCCTCACATACCAATCTTCTATGATCACCATGAATATTATTAAGGTTCTTCGAAGAGAGGCTATAAGTGAAGATTACCTGAGTGCAGATTATTTGCTATCAGGTCAAATAACACTTGAAGGACTGGATATCCTTTCTAATGGGGCGTATACCATAACCGGATGCCAATACCTCTCTCCATGCTATCACATTCAAAAAGGAGACAATATTCAGATATCAGGGATTATTCAGAGCAGTGTAATTCGTGTGACGTACCCTGCATACTCATCAGGATACATTGAAGAGTACTTGTCAAGCCTTATTTACCTTATTCCAGAGCTAAAACAGACGAATTCTTTTTTACAAACCCTGTGTGATGATGTGAAAATGATTCTCCGATCCAAATTTCATCGAAATATAGCTGTAAACTCAGAAATAGAAAGAGTATCTCTTCTTATTATAGATTAGTTATCGAAGTAAAATAAAAAAGATCTATTTTAGTCATATATTCAGACAAATTATTATATGGTTGTCAACATATTGTATGATGATCGTGAGATCATCTATGGGGTGAATTATTCAGTTATCATTAACTCATCTGTTATGCATTCTTGTGATCGGTTTTTTTATGATCCCTGGATGCATGGGTGCTGAAGGTACAATCTCAATTACCGATATTGCCGGCAACCAGGTCGAAATTCCAGCCGATGTTTCCAGAGTGGTTACGGTGGATCCCTTTTCAAGCCAGTTCATCTATGTCATTGGTGCTGATGACAAACTGGTCGGAACCTGTATCGGACCTGCAAACAGGGAACTGGTAAATACTACTCAGCCAAGACTTGGTTCCCTTCCCTCTGCCGGGTGTAAAACAAATGTTAATCTCGAGGAACTTATGAGATTAAAACCCGATCTGGTCATTTCTTCCATTGATTATTCAACAATCAACAGTGATATCGAGAGGGTTTCAATCCCTTTGGTACAGATAGATCTTGAAAAGTCAGAAGAGCTGGTAAAAAGTTATGAAATAATCGGTAAAATTTTTGGAAAGGAAAAAGAAGCACAGGAATTTACTAATTATTACAACCAGAAGATGATGTCAATGCAGGAAACCGGACAGAATATTCCTGATATTGAAAGAAAAAGTATTTACTTTGGTCAGCGGTCACCACTCCAGACACTTGGTGATGATTATTATGAAGCTGAAATCGCCCGGATTATCTGAGCATCAAATGCAGCAAAGGGTCTTTCAGGTGGAGATAATACAGTCACTATGGAACAGGTATATGAATGGGATCCTAATGTTATTGTCCTGCTTCCATATAACTCGGCAAGTGTTGCAGATATTCTGGCTGACCCGGCCTGGCAGTCTCTTCCAGCAGTTAAAGAGAAGCAGGTTTTCAGGATGCCAAAGTATCTCATGAGCTGGGAACTTCCAGTTCCTGAGTCAATTCTCGGAACTCTCTGGCTTCAGAGTGTCATTTATCCGGAATCGGTTTCATTTGATATCAAAGATGAAATAAAGAGATTTTATCAAAAGTTCTATCGGATTGATTTGTCTGATGAAGATGTGGAGAAGATTTTTTCAGACAACACTCAGATCATTCTGAATAAACCGAAACCATAATTTTTCCAGGTGACACATAATGGAATGTGAAGTATGTGGTCATCGGTGTAGTATTCAGGAAGGGGGATATGGAAGATGCAGGATGTATACCTGCAAAAATGGGAAGATATCAGAACGTTTTCCAGACCGGTACCTGGCTCTCTGGCCGGGTGCTATCGAAACCATTCCTTTTCTTCACTATACTCCTGGTGGACGTTATCTACTTCTTTCAACGATTGGTTGTAATCTCTCCTGTGAAGGGTGTGTATCGTATGTTCTTGCAAAGAACCAGGATTTGTTAACCGATGCTTTGATTCATGCAGACCCGGCAGACATTCTTCGCATAGCGAAAGATAACGCCTGTATCGGAGCGGTTTTCTGTCTGAATGAACCTACGGTGTCTCTTGAGACGGTCATCCGCGTTGCTCAGAATCTGCATTCAGCCGGATTATCTATTGGTTGTGCTTCAAATGGATGTATGTCAGAACAGGCGCTGGATACTCTTTTAGACCATATCGATTTTATCACCATCGGACTGAAAGGGTTGTCAGATCATGCATATCAGATAAACGGGGCACCCTGTAATGCAGAACAGGTATTTCAAACCTTGAAAACAATTCATTCCAGAAACATACACCTGGAGGTTGCTGCGGTGTGCAAAACATCAGACATGGAAGAGATTGTAACAATTGCGCAGCGGATACAGAAGATATCTGTTGATATTCCCCTCCATGTCATGCGCTTTATTCCTTTTCACGGAGCAGATACATCCCTTGAACCTTCTGCCACTGCTGCAGAAGAACTGATCTCCGCATGTAGTGAATATTTGCAATTTGTATATCTATTCAATACACCGTCAACCCGTTATCTGAATACCTATTGTCCGATTTGTAATGAATTACTTGTTGAGCGTTCATTTAATGGGCCGATGGGAGCTCGGTTTTCTGGCAGGTATGCTCCAGTATGCCCCTCCTGTTCGTATTCAATCCCGGTTAAGGGGAGGTGGTATTCACAGTTCTATTGTGAACCACGGTTCAGAGGAGGGTATAGAACTCCTGTGGCACTTGATATGGTGTACAGTATCCTAAAGGCGGTGGGAATCTCTGACGAAGCCACTATTGGAGTAGTTTTAACAAAATTATTATCTGATGACTGCCTCGAGGAACTACAGAAAAAATTTCAGACCCCAAAGGGATATATCGAATTTTTACAGGTATTACAACAATGGTCAGGGAGTCACGCATTTGAGCCGATCATCAGATTTCTTTCAGGAAGAGTCCAGATGATTGAGAGGCATCCCAACATACCAAATAAACCACGTGTTCTTTCAGTCATTTCTCATCCATTACTTCCATCATATCCTGACAAAATGGAAAATGCGCTCATTAGAATTGCAGGAGGAGAGGTTTTAAACTACAACCTGGGATATGATGAAAAATCATCTGAACGATTTAATCGGGATGCATTTCAAGAATTACAACCTGAGGTTCTTATTGTATCCGGACCCGGCCATTTGACACACCAGGATTTTATTGATTTATGCATGAGAGAAGACCTAACTGCTCCTGCTATAGAGCAGGATAGTATTTTCATGGTTCCAGCGACCCATAAGAGCGCCGGTCCATCCTGGATCCTGACGCTGGAATCAATCGCGAATTATCTGCATCCGGATCTTTTTGATTTTGACCTGGACTATGAAAAAAAGGCTCTTCTCGAAACATTACCCGGATTTGAGTGAATACTGATGTCAAATATTTTTAAAAAACCATTTTCACCTGATATCCTCGGCTGGTGAAGGTTTGGGAAAATCCCTCTGCAAACAGGTGATTCCAAACCCATGGATTTGTATCCATGAAACAGAGATGAATGACGGTTTATTACAGCTAACCTATTATGCAATTGACCAGATCATCATCCCTTTATAGATATCCGATTGTGTATGGTACATCCCGGAAATCGAAGAATTTCTGTAATATTCTCTGATTTTTTCTTTGATCTCTTCGGTAAGATCATGGCGGAGCAATAAAAAGTCAATCGCTTTTTCAGCCGCTTCTTCAGCGCTCTGGTAACGGTCTTCCAATTTATGGGTTATCTTCACAATCGGGCGAAACCCGAGAGTGTAAAGATACATGAACGGGTACATAAACCCGGAAGCAAAGATATTATCCTGGGGGATTGTATCCAGAATCCGGGTATAGATTTCACTCGGAATTTTTGCAGGGTCTTTTCTGATAAAATTACTGTAATAACAGAATCTCCTGGAACAGGCCATCATCCGGTCGAAGGTCTCAACATCCTTAATACCAGGAGTAAATGATGCAATTACCAGGTCAAAGGAATTTCGAAGCCCCAGTGCATCAATATCTGCAGTCCACCAGGAACACTCCACAGGAGTGATCGGAAGTTTATCACGATCTGCGATCTTTTTTAATCTTTCAAGCATACCAGATGAAATGTCAAGTGATGTGACCTGTGCTCCGGCTTGAGCCAGAGGAATGGATAACGTTCCCGGGCCACACCCGATGTCGAGAATTTGTGCACCGACAGGGTTGAATCCGGATTTTTCTAAAAGATTGAAAAAATCAGCATTCTTTTTTCGCTGTCTTTCTTCCTCCACATCTTTTCCAAAACTTTCCGCACGTTTATTCCAACTTGCTGCCTGTTCTTCATCTGATATATAATACCCTTCATCAAGGGTCGATTTCCAGCAGTCAATCCAGTTATGTATCGTTTCATTCAGAACCATGAGTATCCCGTGTTGAGAATCAGTACAGTAAGGTTGCCTGTACTGTTGTATAAATGAACTGGTTGTTTGTAGACATTGTCAATTATTATTTATTGATGAAAAATGTCCTCTGAAATTATTCTAAAAGGTATTGTATTGGATTGAATATGTAAAAATGTTAAGAGATTAAGATTAATCAATGGCAATCATTACTTCACTGGATTTCACGACAGCATATGCCTC
>JAAYPD010000234.1 GCA_012520015.1 Methanomicrobiales archaeon | reverse complement strand
CCGTTTTGAATACACCAGCAGGGAGACTGCATCGAAGGCAAAGACCAGGCCGCTTACCAAAGAACAGATCCATGAGCAGCTTGTAAAGACCGGCGGGACACTCTTCTCCTTTTCAGATACCCGGATTGTCGGAGAGGAGGGGTGGTTTGCACCCATGAGTGTATTAAATGCATTAAGAAGGGAGATCCTGCAGGCCGCAGAAGATGCGATTATCTTGTCATGGCATAAGAATACAAAGCAAGTGTCCCAGGTCAGTGACACTCCCTCAAAATTATCCATCAATACTAACACCGTCAATAATGCCCAGGGTAAGGGAAAACCCTGCCTTGCTGTTCTCGTCTCATCGATATCAGAACTCAATGCAGCACGGGAAAATGGTGCTGACAGGGTATACCTGGCCCTGAATGATTCACCGGATGATATCTCCTGTCTATCACAAAGCCCTCACAATACAGGCATCATGGTTCCAGGAATTATCCGGCAGAAGGAGATGGATGTTTTCGTGTCCCGTCTTAAACAATATTCATCATTGGGCATCCGCCATATTCTTGTTGACTCGGTCGGAGTCGGTGAATACATCCCTGGCATTGACCTGGACTTTTCTGTATCGTCCTTTTATGGTCTGCCGGTCACGAATGCTGCAACAATGAGAGCCCTTCACAATTTTGAGTTTTGCACCCTGTCGCCGGAGTTGTCAGGACAGGAGATATCAGACATCCTGCTTGCAAACAAGACCGGACCTTTGCCTGCCATCTGCTGCCAGGGTCTTATTGAAGCCGCGGTCACCGAAGATAACCTGTGCAAATATGCCGGCATAAGTGAAGGAACAGGAATTGCCCTTAAAGACGAAAAAAATTACTCCTTTCCGGTATGGTGCGATGAATCAGGAAGAAGTCATATCATGAATTCGTCTGAGCACAGTCTTATCACCGAATATCCATGGCTTTACGAGTCAGGGATAAGGTGGTTTATTGTTGATGCAAGAGGCAGGGGAGAGAAGTATACAGGTGAGATGACCAGGACATGGAAGATGCGGATGATGCCACATCTCTCTGCCGAAGAGGAGAGCCGGATGAAAGATGCGATTATTCATATGAGTTATGGAGGTATTACCAGGTCAGGGTTTAAGAGAGGTCTTTCCTGAGTGAGATGATGGGCCCTGGTAACTCTCTGGTAATAAACTGATAAGTAATAATAAGATCAATGAATATCTTATGAAACTACCATCCCTGAAACCCCCGCTTGTTCTTGTTAACCTGAAATGTTATAATGAATCGATCGGCCCAGGAGCTCACAGGATTGGCAGGGCCGCCAGTGAAGTTATGGAAGAATCAGGAGTAACCATCGGTCTTGCCCCCCTGTATACAGATATCCATCCGATCAACCGTCATTATGGCATTCCTGTCTTTGCCCAGCATGTGGATCCTGTAGAGCCGGGAGCACATACAGGACGTATGCCTCTTGCCGCCATTAAGAGTGCAGGTGCAATCGGTTCACTGGTGAACCATTCAGAGTACCGCCTGACAATAGCCGATATAGAGAAGAATGTCGGCGCCCTAAAAGAAGCTGGCCTGCTATCATGTGTCTGTTCAAATAATATCGCAACAACCAGGGCCCTTGCAGCCCTTGAGCCGGCCTATGTGGCAATTGAACCACCAGAGCTGATTGGTGGAAAGGTCTCAGTCTCTGAAGCAAACCCTGGTATCATCACCGGGTCGGTCGAGGTTGTAAAAGAGATAAACCCATCGGTAAGAGTCCTGACAGGAGCCGGAATCCACTCTGGCAGATGTGTGAAAACCGCCGTAGACCTTGGAACCGACGGAGTTCTCCTCGCGTCAAGCGTTGTAAAAGCCGAAGACCCGGCGGCAGTGCTCAGGGATCTGGTGTCCCTTCTCTGATTACTCTTCTTTGATCATTTCAGGAACCGGCAGATCCAAAAAAACTGGAGTTATTGATGCGTTTATTTCTGACAGGAACATGCATGGCATTAATCCTGGTCTTAACCTTAATGTGTGTTCATCCATGCCTTGGGGAAGATACCAGTATATCAGGGAACCATACCGTCAATGATACAGAATTTCTTTTCATGATGAACCAGTACTGGATCCCTGATCTCTACGAGATAAAAGGGCGCATAGATGGTTCGGTAACCTATGATATACCTGACGTGCTCAACCTTTCGGTAGACTATGCAAATATCCGCCTGAAAAAGAACTTAAACGAGACAAATCTATACAATGTCTCACAGGATCTATCCTACCTTCGCGAGGCATATAACAGGTCGGTAAGCTCTGAGCTCATCCACCTGAACCAGATTCCTTATCTTAACCGTACAGACCCGCTGTACCCAGTCAGGGTGTCAGGTATAACTGCCCGTCTCTCCCTTCACGGTGCATGGCTTGAGTACCAGGTGATGCAACGGTACCTTGTGCATAACAGGACATTCCCGGATATCGCAACCGTCCCGGCGAATGAGTTCTACGCAATCATGGCCAACCTGACATGAGACGCCTGAGCTTATGGCAACTTTGAAAGGGCAGATTGTATGAATATTCAAATAAAATCAGGTACCATCAGGAACACATGCGTATATGGGATATAATACTCCCTGAAGACAAATTTTTTCTTGAGACTTTCCGGGAGATATCAGGAAAGATAGTTTTAGCCTCAACACACCTGAACGAACTTACATCCTTTCTGGATCAGCCTAAAGGGCTCATATGCCAGAAGATCCACAAACTTGAACATGAGTCTGATGAGTTAGTCAGGAAGATATTTGCAAGGCTTGAAGTCTCCCTGATAACCCCGCTTGAACTTGATGAGATTAACCGCCTGGCAAAGTCCCTTGACGATGTCATGGACATAATCGACTGGGTTGCCCACCAGATATGTAATTACCAGCTGGCAGGAACCTATCCACACCTGAATACTTTTGCTGAATTAATCTCGATATCAGTCACTGAAATCCAGGAGGGGGTCGGACTGCTTGGGTCCTG
>JAAYPD010000233.1 GCA_012520015.1 Methanomicrobiales archaeon | reverse complement strand
TATCGGAACGCCACCAAACCTTATCGTCTCTGCATTCAGGGAAGAACATCTTGGACAGGCCTATGCCATGTTTGATCTCACCCCGGTGGGACTTGGTGTTGCTTTCATCTCATTTCTCTTCATCGCCCTGGTCGGATGGAGATTAATACCCGAACGGACTGGTCCTGGTTCAAGGGACGACTTCTTCACAATTCAGGATTACCTTACCGAGATAAGGGTTCCCGCTGAGTCTAAATATGCTGGAAAGGCACTTAGGGATATTATCCGTGCAACCAATGCCAAAATTACCATTATTCAGCTTATACGTGGTTCATTTACAAGGCCTGTTCCGTACATGTATGAAAGGATAAAAGCGGATGATATCCTGATAGTTCAGGCTGCCCTTGATGATCTCAAGAAATTTCTCCTTGCTACCGGATTTCAGCTTGAAGAGCATGTCAGTCTGGACCGGGAGACTATTGAGGCAGGGGACCGAATCCTGATGGAAGCAACGGTCAGGGCCGATTCCCCTTCTCTTGGGATGAATGTGAGAGAGATTGACCTTCGGGCAGGATTTGGGATTAATCTTCTTGCAGTAGCCCGCCAGGGTGTTCTTCTCAAGGAACGTCTTAATGATATCAGGTTTAAGGCCGGTGATGTCCTTTTGCTCCAGGGGACGGAAGGAGCACTTCGGGAAGCTATCAGGATTCTTGGCTGTCTCCCGCTTGCTGAGAGGGGGCTCAGGATTGGAGAGCCTGGACGGGTCATCGAGTCTGTTGGCATCTTCACCGTTGCAATCATTATTGCTGCACTTGGAATTGTCCCGGTCCAGGTGGTCTTCACCCTTGCTGCACTGCTGATGGTTATTATCTCTCTTGTCCCTGTCAGGGAGATTTACGAGAGTATTGACTGGCCGGTGATCATTCTTCTTGGGGCATTTATCCCGGTTGGACAGGCCATGGAAGAAACCGGAGGTGCAGAGCTTATCGCATCTACCCTTCTTTTGTTCCAGGATCTTCTCTCACCGGTGGTCCTGCTTACGATAGTTCTCATTGTTACCATGCTGCTTTCTGCACTCATCAATAATGCTGCAACTGCTGTCCTGATGGCTCCTATCTCCTTTAGTATCGCAACAGGGCTTGGAGTCTCTCCTGATCCTTTCCTGATGGCGATTGTGGTCGGTGCATCCAGTGCTTTTCTGACTCCTGTTGGTCACCAGTCCAATGCCCTTGTCATGGGACCGGCCGGGCTGAAGTTCGGTGATTACTGGAGACTTGGACTTCCGTTAGAGGTTGTCCTGGTTATCGTTTCCGTGCCCGTGATTTTACATTTCTGGCCGATGTGATGGGTTAAGGGAATCAAATTTTGAGATGGCGTTGTCTGAAAAAGAGATTTAATGCAAAGTTCATTTCGGTAAATATTTATCATAACTTAGTGTAATAGAATCAGACTGATGATTGAAGAAATTTCCTCGTATTATCCGGTTATTTTAATAATGTTTCAGGGAATTTAAATGCTTTGGATGGTTATTTTGAGTATAAGAAGAACAATTGCCAGGTAAAGGGTGAGTGATTGGTGATATTTCGAAAAACCTGTCCGAGCCTTAGGCTAAAAATTTTTTAATCTTTTTCCCTGTACAAAACCCGGTTGTTTACACCAGAATTTTTCACAGATTAAGTAACAGTTTAAGTATGAATTCTTCAACAAAGTCAGCAACACCAACACCTGATGACGACAACCAGGGACCACTCAGCTTCGAAAAGGTATGGAGGATGTTTAAAGAGACAGACAGAAAATTCCAGGAGACAGACAGGATATTCAAAGAGACTGCTGAACAGGTCAAAGAGACTTCACGAAGATTAACAAGAATGGAGCGACAGTTCACATCGATGTGGGGAAGACTTGTCGAATCGCTTGTCGAAGGTGACCTTATCAGACTACTAAACGAACGGGGTATCGAGGTAGAAAGGACACAGCAGCGTGTATCAGGAAGAAAGAAAGACATAAACTTTGAGTTCGACATAATCGCAGTTACTGGAGATGAGATAGTGGTTGTCGAGGTAAAGACAACCCTGAAGTCTGAAGATATCAGGCATTTCGTATCAAAGCTGGAACATGTAAGGGAATGGCTGCATGAGTTTCAT
>JAAYPD010000232.1 GCA_012520015.1 Methanomicrobiales archaeon | reverse complement strand
CTTTCATGAAAGGTCTTCTTGCAGTGCGGGTTGGAGGTCTTAATCTTGCGATCATTTCAGGAATGGGGATCATCACAGGAGCGATCATCATCGCCCTTGTCTACAACTGGTATGCCGGAACACGTGATAACAATGGAAAGGAGATGAATAATGGAATATAGTTTTAAACCACTGGCATTCGCTATATTCCTGGTCATCACCCTGTCAACCCTTGCCCTTTCATTTTATGCAGCAAGAAGGGTAAGGACTGCAAGCCATTTCTATACCGCCGGCGGAGGTGTGAAATGGTTTGTAAACGGAGTGGCATTTGCCGGGGATTACCTGTCAGCCGCATCGTTCCTTGGGATTGCAGGAATGATTGCATTTTCCGGATTTGACGGATTTATGTACTCGATAGGATTTCTGGCAGGGTGGATAGTCGCCCTGCTGATCATTGCCGAACCTTTGAGAAAAATAGGGAAATATACCTTTGGGGATGCACTTGCATGGAGATTTGCAAGCAGGAAGATAAGGATGTTTGCTGCATTATCCGCACTTATCGTCAGTATCTTCTACCTGATCCCACAGATGGTAGGAGCCGGATCTATCATCCAGCCACTGATAGGCCTTCCCTACGAAGCCGGGGTCATCATCGTCGGAGCGGTAGTCATCCTCATCGTTTCAACTGCCGGGATGGTGTCAACAACATATGTGCAGTTTATAAAGGGATTTCTTCTGCTCATAGCAGCCGGTGCCCTGACTGCTGGAGTACTCGCAGTTGCAGGAATGGGACCTGTTGAGTTCATCGGAACCATCCTTAACAATCCGGCGGTTGCAGTTCCAGGCGGCGATATGACAGTACCAGGAGAGACATTCCTGACACCGGGGATGAAATTTAAAAACCCGCTTGATTTCGCATCACTGGCACTTGGACTTATCCTGGGAACAGCTGCACTGCCACATATCCTGATAAGGTACTTTACCGTGCCAACGCCTGCTGATGCACGAAGATCAACCGTGGTTGCAATCATAGCAATAGGTGCATTTTACGTGCTGACACTGTTCCTCGGCCTTGGAGCTAATTACTTCATGACCGTGGACCCGACAAACTCAAACCTCTCTGCACCACTGCTTGCAGAGTTTATAGGAGGTGAGTGGTTCTTTGCGGTAATTGCATCGATAGCCTTTGCAACCATCCTGGGAACGGTTTCCGGGCTAATCATCGCAGCTGCAGGTGCAATCGCCCATGACATCTATACTGAAGTTCTGGGCAGGGGAACAGATGAGGCAAAGGCACTAAGAATATCCAAAATCACTGCAATCACCGTCGGAGTTATTGCAATAGTCCTTGGAATAGTGTCAAAGGGTCAGAATGTTGCATTCCTGGTAGGCCTGGCATTTGCAATTGCTGCAAGTGCGAATATCCCTGCCCTGATATGCACGCTCTTTTGGAAGAAGAGCACAGAAAACGGAATTGTTGCAGGAATCGTGACAGGTCTTTGTGTATCAATAGGACTGATCCTGATTAGCCCGACCGTCATGGGAACAGGCGCAATATTTCCATTGGAAAACCCGGGAATAGTCTCAATTCCACTGGGCTTTTTGGTGACCATACTGGTCTCACTTGCTGACCGGGACGGGAAAAACAAGGCAGGAGAGACTATATCTCTCCCCTGATCATTATCTTTTTTGATATATTTGCCATCCATTATAGATACAGTAATCAGGAATTTTTAAGATAATTGATGAAGCGATAAAAAACTTTCATATGACTTAAAAACACGATATCCTGCGATTCCATGGAAAAGGATAGCAGGACTTCGTGATGAGGTGGCACATGGAAATAACCATATATTTCGTTCATTTTTGGTCGTTAGGCGATATATTGTAATCATACAAAAGGTAAAAAACTACCAGCCTTCCGGCCGGATCGGTTGAAGATCAGCTGTCTTACTCAATGAATATATATCATGACAGAAAAGGACTACACATGGCTAAGGATATTCTGTCAGACATAACCGATTCTGACTGGGAAAAGGCCGTTGAAAGAAATAATCAGCCTGTTTTTGTAATGTTTTACAGTCCGTCCTGTCCACATTGTGTTCGGATAATGCCCTCGGTTGAGGAACTTGCCAGGGACTATGGGACCGAGGTGACTTTTGTAAAATTAAACCTTCTCCGGTTTGATTATATTGGAGAGCGGTACGGTGTCATGGCAACCCCCAGTTTCTTCTTCTTCTGTGGAGGAAGACCAGTTCAGACAAGAGTCGGTGCAGTGTTCCCGGCAATGCTTAAAAAAATGGTTGAAGAGATGGTCACCCGTGGTGACGAATGCCGTCTTGCATCTTCAGAATGGAAATATGAAATTACAGGGTATGGTTAAACTATCCTTCTCTTTCTTCCCCGGTCATACTCTGGTTAAGCTCGGGAGATTCCACAACTTCTTCGATAATTTCCGGTTTTTTTGCAAGATAGACCAGTTCAAGTATTCCATTTCTGAATGTTCTTATACAGGATGATTCAACTACCGGAGGGAGGGCAGCTGAGCTGCGGTACCTGGTCTTTCCATCAAACCCGATGATGTGAATGGTATCTTCTGATAACGCTACGTTTATGTGTTCGTCAAACAGCCCCCGCATTTCACAGGTAGCAATGACCTGGTCATCCCATTCAACTATCTCGATCGGAGGATGTTCAGCATCATGTCCTGGTCCGGTCCCTCCGGAGAATGGAAAACCGGGAGGAAGGTTTCCGGCGACAATGATATTTACGCCGATCATTCCTGGCCTCAACTGTCCGTTTCCAAATGCCTGGGAGAGTATTTTTCTAAATATATCTTCCATATTTTTAAAATCTTCAGGTGGTTTATCATTCATGTTTATATATCTCCGTATACTATTGGGTTTTTTATCATATCAGGTTCCCCTGTAACAGTTTGACATGGGGAGAGACCTTTTACAGTCTCTAAGAAAATTATGATATGTAATTTTATCGGTTTTTCATTAAAATATTTCCGTTCGGTTTAGATGAAGGATGTTTCTACAGGCCGGATCATTGCTGCAATCTGATATCTCTCTGGCATCAGAGAGGTAAGGAATCGACTAAAAATCCGCTATACAATATTATTACAGACCGCCCTGATCAAATCTCTTTTGTATACAATTATTTAAAAGGCGCTCAACCTCGCCTGTCAGTTCTTCAATCCTTGAAAAATTTTTCTCTTCCCAGAAGGTAATGTCCCGAAGTTCAGATGCTTTATTTATAAGGTCCTGTGTCAGTTCAGTCACCAGGCCTGCCCTTTCCACCTGTTTTAACATGTAAGCTGAGCGGTGGAGAATATGTTGCCTGCTTCTTGGATAAAGGAGAGCCCAGGCACCTGACTCAAATGTTTCAAGGTTTTTATTATCCAGTGTTCCCTGCATGCCAGACAACATCTCCCTGAGATATTCGGTGGTAATCCTTGGAACCGTCCCTGGTTTTTGTGTTTTAGTGAACAGGTCGTCAAGGAGGTTCATCTTAACCTCCCTTGCAAATGCACAGATATCAGCACCCACAAAGTAATGCATGTCATGGGCTAATGAGTCATAATCAATATCATCATCCAGGAGGGAACCGAGATCTTTTAAATAAAGCTCCAAAATCGCTCTTCTCCCTTTCTGGTCAGGAGGCCTGATGTAAATATGTTTTTCAAGTCTTCCCGGACGCAAGAGGGCAGGATCAAGAAGATCCGGGCGGTTAGTTGCTGCAATTACCACAACACCTGACAGATCCTCAACACCATCCATCTCCGTGAGTATCTGGGACAGCACGCTCTCCCCTGCCCTTGTCCCGCCCCGTTCCTGTCCTCGTTTCTGAACAAGTGCATCTATTTCATCAAAAAAGATTATTGAAGGTGCAGACTGCCTGGCTTTTCTGAAAGCTTCCCGCACCTGTTTTTCCGATTCACCAACCCACTTGGAGAGAAGTTCAGGACCTTTCACGGATATGAAATTCATCCTTGACTTTGCTGCAACCGCCTTGGCGAGGAGGGTCTTTCCGGTCCCGGGCGGGCCAAAGAGGAGGATTCCTTTTGGTGGTTTTATCTTAAGCTTTTCAAAGGCCTCCCGCCGGTATACCGGCCATTCAATAATCTTCTCAATCTCGCGTTTCTCTGCATCAAGTCCTTCAACCATATCCCAGGGAACTTCAGGAATTTCAATATATAGTTCCCGCATGGCGGATGGTTCAATTCCTTTTCTTGACTCCTGAAAGTCATGGCTGGTTATCATTAATGAGTCGATAAGTTCAGCTGGCACTTCTTCATCTTCCCTCATCCGGCCCATTATTCCCCTTAATGCATGCAT
>JAAYPD010000019.1 GCA_012520015.1 Methanomicrobiales archaeon | reverse complement strand
TATTTCGATGAATAATGATGACCGGCTCGTTTTACAGTCAATTTGTTGGACAATTGAAAACTAACACAGAGCGATTAAGGAATAATGCTAAATGGCAGATCACAAAATTGGAATTTCAGAGCATCTTCAGAGCCCAAAATATGCGCTGTAATTTTTTTGGAGGTTCATCTGCGTAACTCCTATGATCTATCCGGAATTTTGGTTGATGAAGGGATTATACTCAATATTTTTGACCCTGTTTTAGAAAATATCTGTGAGTTCGAAAATTTTAAACTTATAATCCCTGAATATTTAGAGACAATGGATCAATGGATTAAGCATTGGTAACTCGAGCATAGAGAGATGGGAGAAGAGTATCTCGAGATCAAATACATCAATGGAAAACCATTCGCTCAATATCAGGATATGACATAAAAAGAAAGGACCCCAAAAAACTATGCTCTAAAAGTTTGGGAGGTGAAATTATATCTTTTTGCTACAAAATATCTTTTATATATCAAATTATAAATACTGCGACATTTCTAAAACTATACCATGGACAATTCCTGCACGGTTAACCTGACGGTGCGTTACCTCGCAAAAAAATGGTCCCTTCTTATTATCCTGGAATTGTATAAAGGTGAACAGTATACCCGCAGGTTTTCTGATCTCAAAGATGCACTTCCCGGGATCACACCCAAGATATTATCTGATCGGTTAAAAGAACTGGAACGGGAGGGAATTATTGGTAACCGGATCGATACTGATCGCTTTCCGGTAAAGAGCGAGTACTTTTTAACCGAAAGCGGATTAGAAATCGTTGATATCATTAAAAATATTAAAAAGTGGGCTTTAAAATGGAAGATAAATAATATACTCTGTCAGAACCAGGATTGCAGGGTTTGTGTACTTTAATGTATCTTGTCATCCACCTATCATATTGCAGATTTCCAGGTACCGTGGGGGACCCGGGGGTTACTGGATAGCCGGGAGGAGTATTCTGGCAAAACAGATTGGACCAGCTGACAAAGTTCAAAAATGGCTGTCAATGGGGATGGCGTTCCTCAAAAAGGATCAGTACGATAGAGCTTATTATGCGTTTAAAGAAGGTCTTCGAATTGATCCTGATAATTCAGAACTCTGGTTTCAGACCGGGATAGTCCTTGCCAAACAGGAACGTCACCGGGATGCCATGAAGATGTTCAGAAATGCACTGAAGTCTGATCCTGACAACCTGGATGCACAGCTTCGTCTGGGCATGTCCATGCACGAAGTTGGCATGTATAAAGAAGCCATCCCTGTTCTGACCCGTCTTGTTGAACGGGAATCTGAGAATGACCAGGGATGGATGTACAGGGGTGCATGTTTTCTTGCCCTTGGCAAGTTCCAGGAGGCCCTGACCGATCTTAACATGGCGATTGACTGGGGGGCGGAGCAGGCCGAAGTCTGGGTTTTGAAAGGGTACTGTCACCTGCAGCTTGCCGAATTTACTGATGCGCTTGATGCTTATAATTTTGCAATTGAGATAAACCCCGATGACCCGGTTGCGTTTTTCGGACTTGCCAATGTCCTTGTCAACCAGGATGAAAGGGATATGGCGATTGATACCCTGAAAAAAGCTGTGAAAATTGATAACGATTATACCGAAGCATGGAGGATGATGGCTGATCTTCACGCAGACTCAGGCGACATTTCCAAGGCCATGGCTGCATATGAACAGGTTTTAAAGCTTGAACCCTGGGAACTTGAGACCCGGTATTCGTACTCAATTCTTAAGGCAGAATTATCAGAAGACAAGGATGCGGTTATTGATATATTAAACCAGATCATCAATGAAGGCCAGGAAACTGCCAGTTTTTATAATAATCACGGCCTTACCCTGATGCATCTAAAAAAATACGAAAGCGCACTCCAGGCATTAAACAGGGCTTTACAACTCGGAAAAGATAATCCATCTATATGGCATAATCATGGTGCAGCACTTTACAAGCTCAGGTGGTATAAAGATGCAATTAAATCATTTCAGCAGTCTTTGAAACTAAACCCGAAAAATGCCAATTCCTGGGTGGGTATCGGGATGGTAGCCATGGCACAGTATGAGTTCAACCGGGCTGCTGCCGCATATATCCATGCTACCCAGCTTAGTCCACGTAAAGTAAATATATGGATAATGCTTGGGGATACCCAGGTTGAAAGGGGACAATACCAGGAGGCAGTTTCTGCATATGAGAAGGCCCTTGAACTTGATCCTGAAAATCCGACCGCATGGAATCAACGGGGACTTGCGCTCAGGCTGCTTGACAGCCATCCGCAGGCCCTTGAATCGTTTGAACATGCAGGAGAAACAAAGAATGCAAAGCCTGAATCCTGGATAAATCATGCTATCACAAGTTTTGAACTTGGAGAGTATGACAAGTCGGTCCATTCTTTTGAGCTGGCCTGTAAGTTCGGACCGATACCTTCTGACAGCTGGATAATTTACCTGAATGCCCTTGCCTATGAGCATGAAAACCAGAAACTTATCAAAGCAGCAGAAAAGTTCATTGAATTATTTGGGCCTGACTCTGAGATTCTTTTTCTTTTAGGTGTCGCCCAGTATGAGTTAAAACAATACGATGCAGCTTTGCATCACTTCAGGGAGACGATCCGGCTTGATAAGGATCATAGTGACGCTCTTTACTGGTCTGGCCTGACTCTTCTTGAACTTTTCAGATTTTCTGAGGCTATTACTTGTTTCGAGCAGGTTGAAGATAATCACCCGGACGATGACCAGGCCTGGTATTACCATGGCAAGGCATTGTTCTCTTTAAATGAATTGCAGAAGGCCGACTTTATCCTGAAACATTCTCTCCAGATAAATGACCAGTCTTCAGAGGCATGGTACCTGCTGGCCCTGGTCCAGTATACCAGGAAGGTGCATGCAGAAGCACTTCAGTCCATTGGCAGGGCTCTTGATTTGTCTCCTTCCAACAATGAAATACTGAAACTTAAAGCGAAAATTCAGGTTGCTCTTGGGTCTTACCGGGGTGCCTGCCAGACCTATGATATGATTAGCGAGCCTGATGCAAGTGATGTTGAGGTTCTTACCGGTTACACCCGTGCCTTGTATCACACTGGTCAGTTCCGTGATGCAAATACCAGGGTTACACGCCTGCTTGCAAAAGATGAAAAAAACCCTGATCTCTGGAGGATGAAAGCAGAGATAGAACGGGCACAGGGCTCGTTTGACGAAGCTGCTTCTGCCCTTACCGAGGCATGCAGGCATGCACCAAATAATAAAAAACTCCTGACACTTCAGGGGATTGTCCTTTACGAGGCGGAAAAATACCCGGAGGCAATAACGGTAATTGAAAAGGTTTTGGGTTTTGATCCCCTGAACGGGGAGTTATGGAAGCGAAAAGGGAGTGCCCATGATGCTTTGGGGCAGTATGAACTGGCCTCTGAATCATATCTTAAAGCTGCCGAGTTTTTGCAGGACGATCCTGATCTTATCAGAAGGCTTGGGGTAACCATGTTTAAAACAGGAAAATATGAGTCTGCTCTCCCCCGGCTTGAACAGTTCCTTGAGGTCGTTCCGGATGATCCTGATATCTGGGAGATGAAAGGAGACGTTTTTTTCAACCAGGGTAAGTATGAATCAGCGAATACTGCCTTCTCCCAGGCAATACTATTTCGTCCGGATGATGCCGATCTCCTCTTCAGGTATGCACAAAGCCTGGTAAAGTCCGGAGAGTTACTTGCTGCCATCCCGCCGCTGGACCAGGTAATTGATCAGAACCACGAGAATGCAAATGCCTGGAGACTGAAGGCAGAGATTGAACAGTCTCTTGGGAGAGAAGATGAAGCTGCCCAGGCGGTTGAAGAAGCATTAAAGCAGATACCAGATGATCCAGACCTGATGCTGACCAGGGCTACATCCCTTTATGAGGCCGGTTCATACCTTGAAGGGCTTGAAATGGCCAGACGGGTGATAGACAAATCCCCGGAAAGAAATGAGGCATGGTTATTGTATGCAGAGTTGCTCTGGATTACTGCTGATCACAATGCTGCGGCTGCTGCTTATGATCGGATACTGGCACTTGACGAGACCAATGCAAAAGCCTGGTTTTTAAAAGGTGATTCGCTTCAGAATGCCGGCCGGTTTGAAGAAGCTGCGATTGCACATGAACGGGCTTTCTCACTGGGGGGCGATCCCTCTGTCGGACTGCTGCTCTCAAAAAAGATGCGGTATCTGCAACAGAAAAAAGAATAGTTGTTTGTTCTCCAACTATCTTCACCGGGTCCACGTATTTAGCAAAGATGGTGAGTATTACTCCTTTAAGACATGTTCTGCCCAAAGAAGTAAGTCCTTCTGGGTGCGGGTTTGCGGGCCTGCTCCCGCATTCCGGATCAGGTTTTCTGCATCAATTCTTGGAATACCGGCCGCCATGAGAAGAACGACTCCGAATAGACCTGTTCTTCCAATACCCATCCTGCAGTGAACCAGGATCGATTCTCCTTTCTTAAGGTATTCAGCATATTTTTTTGCGAGCTTTAAGAATGCATCAGGTTTATCAGGAACTCCAAAATCTGATATCGGGAAGAGATCAATTGTAAATGTCCGCTTTTCGTCTTTAATCAGGTTTAGGTATTCAGGAGATATACTGGCAATTTCGTCAGATGAAGGCAGGCAGATTATCGTCTGGATATCTCTCTTTTCAATTTCAGATACAAAGGTACTGATATCCTCATACCTGCCCGGCATCGGATGCAAATACAGGGATCCAGGCATGTTATCAGGGAGGATTACCTTCCGGAACAATAATCCTGAAACCTCGAATTCCATGTAAGACCACATTATCAGTATATGGCCGCTTCAATAAATGTTACCTGTGAAGTTTTTTTTCGTGATGATGAGGTTTCTGATTGAAAACCAGATCTTCGTCCAAATCTCTTATATATAACTGACTACCATTCTTACAGATTATAGTATATTGCAAAACTTATGCGATATTGCAGAATGTTTTGTTATAACTACAAAGTGCAATTGACATGCTCCGCTCTGGAATAACCTTAACTTTATTACGTTTATTCGAGGACGTTAAGCAATCATTATTAGTAAAATTTCAAGGAGTCAGAAGCCAGATGAGGGAAAAGGATATTGTGGGGTCATGGATACCGGGTATCCTGACCATTCTGCTTGTATGCGCTTCCTTCCAGCCATGTTTTGGTGCCGGGACTCAGGTTCAGCAGGTGCAGAACCAGGTTGTCATTTTTTCAGGGCAAATTCCCTACGGAGACGGAAATGTATCTATCAGATCAGAATCCGGAATTTTATACCAGATTCCGGCCATGACCCCTGTTGGTATAATACAGGCACTGGCAGGAACCGGAATGATTGACAGTTATTGCATTGGTGATGAGCTGGTTGAAAAGCGTGGAATTTTCACACTTGACGGAATAAATTCATATCAGGTGTCAGGTCAGGAGGCCTGGTTTGTTCTGGTAAATGGTGTCCAGCTCAGGGAATATCTCCTTCCTTCTGTTGAAGGGCTGAACACCCGCCTGCTTAAGGATGGTGATGATGTCCTCTTTGCGTATGGAGATCCAACTAAGCCTGCCAGTGCAGCAAAAGCCCTTGTATGGGTTCAGGTAGGGAACAAAAATGATGTTATGCAGTTGTTTTCCCCATCCATAATTATGGGCAGATATGTTGTGTCACAAGTGCCGGTATCATCAGAACCCACCGTTGTTCCTACTCCTGTTCCTGTTACTACTACCGTTGAGCCTACTATTGAACCCACTGTTGAATCTACTCCTGTTCCTGTTACTACTACCGTTGAGCCTACTATTGAACCCACTGTTGAATCTACTCCTGTTCCTGTTACCACTACCGTTGAGCCTGTCATTGAACCCACTGTTGAACCTGCTCCTGTTCCCGTTACTACTACCGTTGAGCCTACTATTGAACCCACTGTTGTTTCTACTCCTGTTCCCGTTACTACTACCGTTGAGCCTACTATTGAACCCACTGTTGTTTCTACTCCTGTT